>JAVWKI010000128.1:0-5202 GCA_036638575.1 Anaerovoracaceae bacterium
ATGTATCACTATACGGTAGGGGACAATCCAAAAAGGTTAAAGGAGTTAATTGAGTTAGCCCACAGGGATTGTGACTTGATCATTACCACAGGAGGACTGGGGCCGACTCAAGATGATCTAACCAAGGAGATAGTTTGCGAAGCGCTTTCCGATGAGCTAGTGCTCCATAAGCCTTCAATGGAAACCTTGGAGGCGATGTTCAAGAAGATGAATCGTCACATTACGGAAAACAACTATAAGCAAGCTTACATGCCTAGTCGAGCACAGATTTTTGATAATGATCAAGGGACGGCACCGGGATTTGCCCTAGAACAGGATGGCAAATATGTGATCTGTATGCCTGGACCGCCTAGAGAAATGAAGGCGATGTATGAACGAAGGGTCAAGCCTTATTTGGAGGAAAAAGCAGATGGAAAGTTGTTTTTCCGAGATGTTCGTACCTATGGACTAGGGGAGTCTCAAATGGAGACGGATTTATTGGAGTTGATTAACGGACAAACCGATCCAACCTTGGCGACTTATGCAAAGGAAGGCGAGTGCTTTGTGCGGATTGCTTCTAAGAGAAAAACCAGGGAAGAAGCAGAGGCGGCGGTAAATGCTATGCTAATCAAGGTACAAGAGAGAATTGGAAAACATGTTTACAGTGTTGATGGAGAAGACTTACCGGAGGTTGTGGGTCGACTTCTGATGGAAAAGAATGTTACAATCTCCTGTGCGGAATCTTGCACAGGCGGGTTGTTTGCAGATACATTGATTGATATTCCGGGAATTTCTTCGGTATTTGATCGAGGGCTTGTGACCTATAGCAACAGGGCAAAGGTAGAAGAGCTGGGCGTGAAGGAAGAAACCTTGGAGCAGTTTGGCGCGGTCAGTGAGGAAACTGCCATAGAGATGGCAAGGGGGCTAGCAGAGGTCAGTGGAAGCAGGCTTTGTATATCCGTTACCGGAGTGGCAGGCCCAGATGGCGGGACGGCAGAAAAACCTGTTGGACTGGTGTATATCGGACTTTCTTTTGATGGGAAGGTTTCTTGTAAAAGGATTCAAATGCGTAATGTGAGCAGAAGGTGGAACCGCAATTATGCAATGCTTGCAATGATGGATATGGTGGCAAGAACACTTGATAATTAAGAGAAAAAATGGTAAACTGTATGACGTGTGTAATGATTAAGGAGAACAATGTTGAATAATATTTTTTATAGACAAAGAGTTAGGCAAGGGGTATTTATGCTTATCGACGTACTGATTGTAGTGCTGAGTACTTACCTTGCCCTTGCGATGCGGTTTAAGTTTGGCGTATTCCCTTGGCAATATCAAATTCTTTTGATTAAATTCGTCCCGGTGAACATCATCATTACGATAGGTGTTTTTTGGCTATTTAAGCTGTATCACAGTATATGGGCCTTTGCATCGGTAAATGAGCTAATGAAGATATTCAAGGCAACGGCCGTTGTATGCATCATAGAAATCACGTATATGGTATTTCTTCGTTTTGATATGCCAAGAAGCTATTACATTTTAAACTTCTGTTTTATGCTTATTCTTGTAACGGTTTCTAGGATGTCTATTCGAATTGTAAATTATTATAAGCAGGATCATAGCGGTGAACCTATGATCAATACTAAGCGAACCATGATTGTTGGTGCAGGAGCGGCAGGCTCTATGCTGCTTAATGAATTGGCAGTTCATAACCATGGAGAGAACAAGGTTCTTTGCATGATTGATGATAACCCGGAGAAAAAAGGCAGGTACTTGCGCGGTGTAGAAATTATCGGAGGAAGAAACAAGATCCTTGAAGCTGCGGAGACCTTTAATATTGATGAAATTATTATTGCGATGCCATCTTCCTTGCAAAAAGATATTGGTGAGATTTTGGATCAATGCAATAAGACCAAGTGCAAGGTAAAGATTTTACCGGCGATTACCCGATCTCTTGACGGAAAGCTTTCCGGAAATGTGAGAGATGTGTCTTATGAAGACTTACTGGGAAGAGATCAAGTAATTGTTAACGGCGAAGGGATTAAGGACTTCCTTTATCATAAGACGGTTATGGTTACCGGTGGCGGTGGATCTATCGGCTCGGAGCTTTGCCGGCAGATTGCGCAATCTATGCCAAAGCGCTTGATTATTTTTGATATTTATGAAAATAACGCTTATGAAATACAAATGGAATTGCTTCAAAAGTACCCGCAGGTAGAAGTGCAGGCGATTATCGGATCTGTGCGAGATAAGGATCGGATGGAATGTGTATTTGAGAAGTATCGGCCGGAGATTGTGTATCATGCGGCTGCACATAAGCATGTGCCGTTGATGGAGGTTTCTCCAAATGAAGCGGTGAAAAACAACTGTATGGGAACGTTAAATACCGTTCAGCTTGCAGATCAATATGGTGTAAGTAAATTTATTTTAATCTCTACGGACAAGGCGGTAAGACCGACCAATATTATGGGGGCAACCAAGCGAATTTGCGAAATGATTGTTCAGACCTATGATAAGAAGTCAAAGACCAGCTTTGCGGCGGTGAGATTTGGAAATGTTCTTGGGAGTAACGGTTCGGTCATTCCACTGTTTTTAAAACAGATTGCAAAGGGTGGTCCGGTAACGGTTACGCATAAAGATATTACTAGATTTTTTATGACTATACCAGAAGCGGTTTCTTTGGTGCTACAGGCAGGACTATACGCTGAGGGGGGCGAAATATTCGTACTTGATATGGGGAAACAAGTAAGAATCTATGACCTGGCAGAAAGTTTAATTAAACTTCAAGGATACAAACCCAATGTGGATATAGACATAAAAGTTGTTGGGCTAAGACCCGGCGAGAAGCTTTATGAAGAAATATTGATGGACGAAGAAGGGCTAGAAAAAACACAAAATCAATTAATCTTTGTGGGCAAGCCCATTAAGCTAGAGGAAGCATTTGAAGAAAAATTGGATAGGTTGATTATTGCTGCGGAAGATAATGTTCCCAACATTAAAGAACTTACCGTGGACATTTGCGAGACTTATACAATAACGGATAATTAAAAGGAGTGTACAATGAATATCTCGTTTTCACCACCGGACATTACGGATCTGGAAATCGGTGAAGTTGTTGAAGCACTAAAATCAGGATGGATTACCACCGGATTTAGGACAAAAGAATTTGAACGAAAGATTGCAGAGTATTTGGATACGCCAAAGTGCGTATGTCTTAATTCTGCAACTGCCGCTATGGAAATCATGCTGAGAGTACTGGGTGTAGGCCCGGGAGATCAGGTAATTACCACAGCTTATACCTATACTGCCACTGCAGCGGTAATCGATCATGTTGGTGCAGAAATTGTTTTGGTGGACACAGGAAAGGACAGCTTTCAGCTGGACTATGATGCCATCGCCTCAGCAATTACAGAAAAGACCAAGGCGATTATTCCCGTGGATGTAGGGGGTAGATTATGTGATTACGATAGAATCTACAAGGCGATAGAATCAAAGAAGGATTTGTTTAAGGCCAACTCACGGCTACAGGAGCTATTTGGGCGTGTTGTGGTTATTGCCGATTCTGCCCATGGTTTTGGCGCAGAATACAAGGGAATCAAAAGTGGACACTTTGCCGACTTTACAACCTTTAGTTTTCATGCGGTAAAGAACTTAACTACAGGTGAGGGCGGTGCCCTTGTTTGGAAACCGGCAGAGTTTATTGATGATGAAAAGCTGTATCAAGGCTTTATGATTTACTCTCTTCATGGACAAACAAAGGATGCCCTACAAAAAACCAAGCTGGGTTCTTGGGAATACGATATTCTTTATCCTGCATATAAATGCAATATGACCGACATGCAGGCGGCGCTAGGATTGAAGCAGCTAGAGCGATATCCGTGGATGCTCAAAAGACGTGCGGAAATTATCGGACGTTACGATGAGGCGTTTTTGCCTCTAGGGATAGACCGCTTGCAGCATTTTGATGAGGACAACCAATCTAGTGGTCATCTTTATCTCTTGCGTGTGCCGGGGATTACTCCGGAGGAGAGAAACCAGATTATTGTTGCACTAGCTGAACGAGGAATTGCCACAAATGTACACTATAAGCCACTTCCTATGCTCAGCGCATACAAGAACCTAGGGTTTAACATAGAGGATTACCCTAACGCAACGGCACAATACGAAAATGAAATTACCTTACCGCTGCATACCAAGCTTACCGACGAAGAGGTAGACTATATTTGTGCAGAGGTAGCGGCAGTATTGAGAAAGGTTAGCAAGAAATGAGATTGAAATCATGGAAGGACTTACCGGAGACAATGCAAGGTTCAGCGGTGCGGCCTTACTATGATTATTTGGCTCGAAAAAAGGGGAGCTTGGTAGCAAAACGGGTTTTTGATCTTCTTGTTTCGGGAATAATGATAATCATTTTGTCACCTTTGTTGTTGTTCCTCACCTTGTGGGTTAAAATAGACTCACCGGGACCGGCGATGTTTCGCCAGGTGCGGGTTACACAATATGGAAAAGAGTTTCGCATATTTAAGTTTAGAACGATGGTGGTCAACGCGGAGGCATTAGGTGCACAGGTTACCGGTAGCTGCGATCCTAGAATTACTTCTGTAGGAAACAAGCTACGAAAGGTTAGACTAGACGAGCTTCCACAGCTGTTGAATATCTTTTTGGGAGAGATGAGCTTTGTAGGAACCCGGCCGGAGGTGCCTAGGTATGTGGAACGCTACACAGAAGAGATGCGTGCTACCTTGCTATTGCCGGCAGGAGTAACCAGCATTGCCAGCATTGCATTTAAAGATGAAGACGAAATCATGGCCGATGCAGAAAACCCCGATGAGCTTTATGTTCATGAAGTGTTGCCGATAAAGATGCGTTATAACCTGCAGAGCCTAAAAGAATTTGGATTTTGGAAGGACATTGCAACGATGTTTAAGACCGTCGCTGCAGTAATAAAATAGAAAGGCTAAAATGAATATATTATTAATTAATCATTATGCAGGCTCCCCAAAATATGGGATGGAGTTTAGACCTTACTACTTAGCAAAGCAATGGGTAAAATGGGGACACAAGGTAACCATTGTTGGAGGAACCTATTCTCACCTTCGCGGAAAACAGCCCACTGTAGTGGGAGATATAACAGAAGAAACCATAAATGGAGTGGATTATATTTGGTTAAAAACCAATAAATATGAGGGTAACGGTGTAGGTAGAATCAAAAGCATGATGACTTTT
>JAVWKI010000129.1:0-5178 GCA_036638575.1 Anaerovoracaceae bacterium
GTCTTTAAAAATTCTTTAGACGGCGTAAGGTTTATTTACACCGACTTAATATACAAACAGGTATGATTGTTTTGTAGGAAAAAAGGAGGCTTTTATAGCCGGAGTCAGGAGGAAAACGATATGGATATGATCATGATTGCAGTTTTGGCTGGATCATTTGTATTGCTGGGGCTGCTTATTGGGTGGTGCAGCAAGCAAGTAGATAAAGAAAGAGATTAAGTGAATGGGAAGAGAAAAGAAAACAGAAACGAGAAAGCAAAAATAGGAAATAAGAATAAAAAAGAAATAATGACAAATGAAAATACAGAGGAGGGGAAGATAATGTCTGTGGGAATGATTTCTTTAGCGGCTATCCTTGTTGGATTGGGGATGTATCTGCTTTATGCTTTGGTCAATCCAGAGAAATTTTAACAATGAATATAGACAATAAGGAGAACAAGGAGGAACGGCTATGGTTCAGATAATCGTCACATTAATTATTTATTTATTGTTGGTGATACCAATGGGAACATATTTATATCACATTGCAACCAACCAACGCACTTTTGCCGACCCGGTATTTAACCGGGTAGACGGGGTAATCTACCGAATTGGTGGTATTGATCCAAACAAGAGCATGGGATGGAAAAAATATGTTCTTGCATTAATAATAACCAACGCAGTAATGGTATTCATCGGATACTTGATCTTGAGGATTCAAGCACTTCCGGTGTTTAACCCAAATGGAATAGAGGGAATGGAGCCGACACTGGCGTTAAACACCATCATCAGCTTCATGACCAACACAAATCTGCAGCATTATGCAGGGGAGAGTGGACTTTCTTATCTGTCACAAATGACGGTAATTACCTTTATGATGTTTACCTCAGCAGCAAGTGGTTACGCGGCCTGTGTAGCGTTTGTCAGAGGGCTGGCAGGAAAAGATAAAGGGAATATAGGGAATTTCTTCTCCGATCTCGTTCGTATTGTTACCCGTGTGCTGTTGCCACTATCTATCATCGTAGGTATTTTGTTGATCTGGCAGGGCGTACCCCAGACACTTTCTGCAAATGCAGTGGTGGAAACCATTGAGGGAAAAATGCAGGATATCGCTATGGGACCAATGGCGGCGCTAGAGTCGATTAAGCATATTGGAACAAACGGAGGAGGCTTCCTCGGAGCAAACTCTTCAACACCACTTGAAAACCCAAATATTATCACAAATATACTGGAACTGTTTTCCATGATGCTATTACCTGGTGCTTGCGTAATTATGTTTGGCAAGATGGTAAGAAGACGAAAGAAGGCGGAGCGAACCGTTGAAAAGCCTAAGAGAAGCTTTTTTGGCAGAGAAGGGGCAACCATTTTCATCGCAATGAGCATTATCTTTATTATCGGATTGACGGTTTGCTATAATGCGGAAATGGCAGGAAATCCAGCCCTTGAAGAAGCGGGAATCTCCCAGTCTATGGGAAACATGGAAGGGAAGGAAGTGCGCTTTGGCGTAGCGCAATCGGCTTTGTTTACCACCACAACAACGTCATTTACCACAGGTACGGTAAATAATATGCACGATACCTTAACGCCGCTAGGTGGAATGGTGCCGATGATGCACATGATGCTGAACCTGGTCTTTGGTGGTAAGGGTGTAGGCCTGATGAATATGATTATGTACGCGATTTTGACTGTGTTTATCTGTGGGTTAATGATAGGGCGTACACCAGAATATTTAGGAAAGAAAATTGATGGGCGCGAGATGAAGCTAACTGCACTTTGCATTATTATTCATCCGCTACTCATTTTAGGTTTTTCTGCATTGGCAGTTGCGACAGCAGCAGGAGCGGAAGGAATTACCAATCCGGGATTCCATGGACTTTCACAGGTGCTGTATGAATTCGCATCTAGTGCAGCCAACAATGGCTCCGGCTTTGAAGGCCTTGCAGACAACTCGTACTTTTGGAACATTACTACTGGACTGGCAATGTTCTTTGGACGATACTTATCCATCATTATTCAGCTGGCAATTGCCGGTTCTCTAATGAGGAAACAACGAATGAATGAAACAACGGGAACGTTGAGGACAGATACCACCACATTTACAATTGCTCTAGTGCTGATTGTTTATATCTTTGCAGCATTAACCTTCTTCCCAGCCTTATCGCTTGGACCGGTAGCAGAGCATTTGACCTTGTGGAACTAAGGAGGAAATCATGAAAAAGGCTAAAGGAAAATTTATTACCAAGGAGATTTTATTCCAAGCAATGAAGGATGCGTTGATTAAGCTGAATCCTTGTTATATGGTAAAAAATCCGGTAATGTTCGTCGTAGAACTGGGGTGTGTAATTACCCTGCTGCTCTCTATTTTTCCTTCAATATTTGAGGAAAACAGCGAACACTTACGAAACTATAATATTATTGTATGTATTGTGCTATTGATCACCTTGATTTTTGCAAACTTTGCTGAGGCAGTTGCAGAAGGAAGAGGAAAGGCACAAGCGGCAACGTTGAAGAAGACACAAAAAGATACAAAGGCACGGCTAATTGAGGAAAACGGTACGGAGAGAATGGTTCTTTCCAGCGAGCTGCGAATGGGCGATGTGGTCATCGTATCGGCAGGAGAGCTGATTCCCAATGACGGAGAAGTAATTGAGGGGGTGGCCAGTGTAGATGAGTCGGCGATTACGGGAGAATCTGCGCCGGTAGTAAGAGAAAGCGGCGGAGACTTTTGCAGCGTAACCGGAGGGACAACTGTAGTTAGTGACTGGCTTAAGATTCAAATCACCTCAGAGCCGGGAAATAGTTTCCTTGATAGAATGATTGCACTGGTAGAAGGTGCATCGCGTAAAAAGACACCCAACGAAATTGCGTTGAACACCTTGCTTGTATCACTGACCATTATATTCTTGATTGTAATCGTGACCCTATATCCTATAGCAAGCTATAGCGGAGTAGTTCTTCCTATTTCCACCTTGATTGCATTGACGGTTTGCTTAATTCCGACAACTATCGGTGGCTTACTTTCTGCAATCGGGATTGCCGGTATGGATAGAGTAACAAGATTTAATGTTATCGCTATGTCGGGAAAGGCAGTTGAAGCTTGCGGAGATGTGGACACCATGATTCTGGATAAGACAGGAACCATTACCTTTGGTAACCGTCTTGCCGCAGAGTTCTTGCCCGTTGAAGGCATCTCTCAAGAACAATTAATTGAGGCGGCAGTAATTGCTTCCCTTTATGATGAAACCCCGGAAGGAAAATCTACTGTTGAACTAGGAAAACAGCTGGGATATAAGCTCCCTGAGGTTGAAACAGAAGGCATTATGGCCTTCTCTGCACAGACAAGAATGAGTGGGATCGACCTGGTTCATGGCCCGAAAATCCGTAAGGGTGCAGGGGAAGCCATTGCACAGTATATCCACGATTTGGGTGGTAAAATTCCAGAAGATCTAGGAAAAACCATAGATAAGGTAGCCGCCTTAGGCGGTACACCCCTTACGGTTTGTCGCGATGATCAAATCCTGGGCGTAATTTATCTAAAGGATACGGTTAAGCCGGGAATGAAGGAGCGATTTGCAAGATTAAGAGCAATCGGAATCAAAACCATTATGTGTACGGGAGACAATCCGCTGACTGCAGCAACCATTGCAGGGGAAGCGGGAGTAGATGATTTCATCGCGGAATGTAAACCGGAAGATAAAATTGACGTGATCAAAAGAGAACAGGCACTGGGAAAAATCGTTGCCATGACTGGAGACGGAACCAACGATGCCCCTGCACTTGCGCAGGCCAATGTGGGCCTTGCCATGAATAGTGGTACAACTGCTGCCAAGGAGGCAGCCAATATGGTGGACCTAGACTCCGACCCAACAAAGGTTTTGGAGGTTGTAGAAATCGGAAAGCAAATGTTGATTACGCGAGGAAGCTTGACGACGTTTTCCATCGCCAACGACATTGCAAAATACTTCGCCATTATTCCGGCGATGTTTATGCTTGCAATTCCGGAGCTAAAGGTATTAAATATCATGGCCCTTGCTACGCCAAACAGTGCGATTTTATCCGCGTTGATCTTTAACGCCATAATTATCCCTTGTTTGATTCCTTTGGCCATGAAGGGGGTAAAATATCGGCCTATGTCCAGCAACAAGATGCTGGTAAGAAACTTACTCATCTATGGGTTAGGCGGGATTATTACTCCATTTATCGGAATCAAAGTCATAGATTTAATCATTCACCCGTTACTGGCAATATTCGGGTTATAAGCAATAGGAGGTTATAGAGATGAGAGAAAAAATGAGTACATCGTTAGACAGTGTAAAAAAAGCGGTGTTAATATCCATAATTATGTTGCTCCTTTGCGGGCTGGGTTATCCATTATTGCTTACTGGAGTAGCCAATACATTCTTCCCAAGTCAGGCAAAGGGAAGCTTAGTAGAAGTGGACGGCAAAGCCGTTGGTTCACCCCTAGTAGGACAGGATTTTACAGAAGCATATTTTATGAAGTGTAGACCTTCATCGGTAAACTACAATACCTATACCAAGGAACAGGCAGAAAGTGGAGCGTACGGTGGCGTTGCCTCAGGCTCAAACAACTTTGCACCTAGCAATCCGGCCTTGGTTGCACGAGTGGAAGCGGATATGGAGGCCTTTCTAAAGGCCAATCCGCAGTTAAGCAAGGAAGATATTCCTACCGACTTACTCACCGCATCCGGCTCAGGATTAGATCCACACATCAGCCCGGAAGCTGCACAAATACAGCTTGCAGCAATAGGAGAGGCTAGTGGACTTTCCAAAGAAGCCTTAGGAAAAATTGTTTCTAAGAATACAGAAAAGAAATTGTTTGGAATTTTTGGCGAAGAAACGGTAAACGTGCTTGGCGTAAATATAGAAATTGCCCAAGAGATGGGCCTAATCGGTTCAGGAAAATAAAAGAACAGAAAAAGAAGGTCGGAGCCTTGCGGGTCCGGCCTTTTTTATGTGCAAATATAGGATGATAGGTAGGTTTTTGTCATTCTTGTAGAGCGCTGGACCACATCAAAGCTTCCTTGCTGCTGACACCAATTATAAATCACGCCGCGGACAAGGGTCATCAGATCCATAACCAGGTCATAGACCTCCGTATCCGGGGCAAGCTCCCCATTGCGAATGGCAAGCTCAACTAGGTGAAAAAGTCCACCGGCAAAGCCTTGGGTATAAGAAAAA
>JAVWKI010000130.1:0-5175 GCA_036638575.1 Anaerovoracaceae bacterium
GGTGCTTGCAAATCAAGGGGGAACCTTGTTTCCGCCGGATAAGTCTTATCCCAGCGATACAAAATTACTCCTTCAATATCTTCCTCATCCCCTTGGGGGAAATCCTCCATAAAGCAATACTCGCCTTTTCCAACTCTTCCCAAGAGCTGCTCTTCCACCTGGATTAAATTTTCCTTTTCTAAATTCCCTGAAAACAGACCATAGGAATATGGACTCATCCAAAGAATTTTTTCTTGGGTCTGCCGCAAAATGTCTTTAATTACCGCACTGTCTCTGCTTTGTCTTCGATGATTAAAGGTCATCCCGTTTGCTTGATCCACACAGGCAATGATAATCACGTCGCTTTCCCTCCTCACCCCTATTTATCGTTTGAATTAAAAGTCATTACCTGACTATAGTACCACAAACTTACGTTCTTTTCAAGGGTTGGCTACTCATCCTCTATTATGCTTTAACCCAAGGATAAGCTGTTCCGCAAGCTTCGCATTGTTCTGGCGGCGTAAACACTGTAGGGCCTTTGCTTACCGACCCATAGTAATGCCATTTTTTGATCAGACTGCCACAATGGGGACAGGTGTCAAAGAGCTTTCCTCCACAAGCTTTGCAAAGCTGATGTTCTCTTACCCGCTTATAGTCAATTTCTACATGTCCGTTCTCACACACATGTGCATAAAAATTACTCATTTTTTCTCCGTTTCTTGTTCTTACTTTTCTTCCATCAGCGCTTCTACTTCTTTCATTCTGCCCCCTACAATCTCTTCCGTAAGACTAACTTGGCCGCAGATCGGGCAACGCAGAACCTTATGCCTGAAGGTTCTGTCTAGGTAAGAAAACTGTGCATCGTGCTCCTCTAGAGGAACTTTGCATCGATCACATATTATTGTCTGTTTTTCTTCCATTCCATACACCCTCCAATTCTATTTTCATTCTATGCGTATAAACATTCACCACTTCATTGATCTCACCGACCTTTTTGTATTCTACCCAACAAGTAATGCTGCCGATTTCCCGATAACATTTATAGGTTTCCGTCTCCGGATTAAAGGTTCGCCTCTTGCTTTGTTCTGCAAATTCAATGACTTCCAAAATATCCTCTTCCAGTAATTTCAATCCATTCATCTTCTCCATTACTTGCGGAATAATCTTCAGCTGATTGTTTTTCTTCGGTTTTTCCATTTCCTCCTCCCATAGGGTATGAAGTAATCGCTCCTTTAGCAGCACCCTGTTTTCTCGCCGCTGAGTAAGACTTGGCCTTGACTCCTGCGGAGGGATCTGCAGCAAGAAATCCAAGATATGATTTGCCTGCTTTCCTTCATCTAAAAAAACATCTCGACAGTTGATACAATAAGTAAGATAAGGGTAATCGCTGATTTTTGCTCGTTTCTCTCCTATATTTTGTGAAAATTCCGGATTTGCTACTTGAACATTTCCTCCATAGCCGCAGCAACCATGACTGGTTTTTTCTTCTTCTAAATCCAAGGCTATTCCTAATCGCCCAGCTAAGGTTCTCACCGCTGCTTTCATTGCTTCTTCCTCTTTTGCCGCACAAGGATCAAAGATATAGTGTTTCCCTTCGGGCAAACTTCCGCTATCTGCTTCCTCTATTCCCAAGCCTTGCTCTTCCATTAGCTGATAGAGGGAAACCATCTTTATCTCCGGAACATACTCCTTAATATGGCGCATACAGGAAGGGCAGGCCATAATCAGTATTGGCTTCCCCAAGGACTCCCATTGATGGATTAGGTGGTTAATTTCTTCCTGGTGTAAGGCTTCGTTTCCTGCCCAATCTGCCGGAACAGCGCAGCAGCGCAACAAAATACCGGTATCCGGCTTGGCTTCAATGAGCCAGCGATAGGTAGAATAAACATATTCCGGATTGGCTGCACCTAGATGACAGCCAGGGAAAAATGCATATTCACAAGTATCTCTTCCCGGCGCTTTTTTGGTCAGCGCCCCATACTGGCCATTGGCAAATTCCATATCCCTCACCCAAAATTGATGATATGCTCCCGGCATTCTACCAATTTGGTGAAGACTTTTTCTCGCCTCTTTAATCATTCTTCCCAGTTGAATTTGACCGGGGCACCAGTCGTCACAGGACATACACTGTGTACAGGTATTGATGAGTTTGATTGCCGGAGTTTTGTGAATCATCGAATCTGCCGGCATCGTTGTAGTCATAATCTCATCTCGCATTTTTAGTGGCCACTTATCAAAGAAGTCTACAATGTCGCAAGAAGTCCTACAGCCGTTACATTGGCAGCGAATACACCTTGCCAACTCCCTTTCCATTTCCTCTTCTGTGAAAATCTCCCCATCTGTTGGAACAACTTTTTCTTGGGGCGTTAACCCCTTTGTATCTGCTACCACCTCTGTCGGTGGCTTTTCCTCCGGATAATTAAGATTGCCGGTTTTTAGATAATTTTCTATTGCTTTTGCCATTTTAATTCCATCAGCAAGTGCTGGGATAATTTCTTTTCCAAGCAAACTCCCCCCTACAAAAATACCTAGCTCCCCTTGCTGAGCATAGGGTTTTCCTTCTTTGATGGGTAAGCCAAAGGTTTCTCCACCCTTGCCGGTTGCAATATAAATCGCCTGATGTCCTTTTTCTGCAAGGTCCTCTAGCCCGTGAATGGTCTGATTAAACTGTACCTTATAGTCTTCAAATTGAAATTGCCGCTGAATATCTTCCAGGAAAAGCGCTTCGGGTAATCTTCCCTTCAAGCAACCACCTAACTGATGGGTTTGTTCATAAATTTCTACTTGATATTTCTTTGAGGCAAGACGCAAAGCACAGGCAAGTCCGCTGATTCCCCCACCGATAATCCCTATGCTTTCCTTTTTTGCCGGAAGATTATATTCATTTGGTTTTTTTCTTGTTGCTCTAGCAACACAGGTTTTTTCCAGTAAATTCACTTGAATGGGTTCATCTGTTTCTGTTCTTGGACAACAAGCATGACAATATTCAGGGCATAAGGCCGCAACAATATCCGGAAAAACTGCTGCATCTCTAAAGGTTTTATAGGCTACATTATAGCGTTTCCTGCTTAGCTTATCCATGAAGTCAAGGACGTCCATACCCAAGGGACACCGGTCTTCACAAAAAGGTTTTTCTTCTTGTCTGCAATGTTCAAATTGCTGATAATATTCTTCCATCTTCATTATCGTTCTATCTCTCTTTACAACGATAGGCCACTGCAAAATTGCAATGGCCTATTCATATTATTTTGCGTTCTTCTGAAATTAGTCGTTTATTGGATTTGCCTTGATCTGCTCAAGCTCATCATATAAATCTGATCCCAAGAAGTATTTCTTTGGTTTTTCCGGTTCTTCTCCTCTTGCCAATGCCTCGATACCTGCCTTAACCTTTGAAGGAGATGCTGGTAATTCATAAATTCTAACACCACAAGCGTTTTTGATTGCATTGATTACTGCCATGTGGTCTGAAGACTGGAAGGCTTCTGATGCACCAGATGATCCGAACGGTCCTCGTTCATCATGTCCATCTAGATGCACAACCGTCATATCGTCCGGAACGTCCTTGATGTATGGTACGCCTGCAGAATACATATTGGTATGCTTCTTTACATCCTCATAGTTTTCTGACAATGCAAATCCGATTGAATGAGAAATTCCTCCAAACGCCTGACCATTAACGGACTGGATATTTCCGATCTTACCCACCCAGTCAATACAAGTCATGCCAATAACGGTTGTCTTACCTGTAGCAACTTCTACTTCTACTTCTGACATAAATAATGCATAAGTGTAAGCATAGGTTGGCTCTCCGCTTCCGTCATTTGGGTTGAGGAAGTCAAAGTAATCCCACTCGTCTGCTGCTGCCCAGTTTCCTTCATATCTTGTCGGAATTCCTTCTGCAACCATTTCATCATAAGTTCTGTAAGTTCCATCTTCCTTACGCATTGCATCAGCCAAGTTCTTTGCTGCCAAAATACTTGCTTTTCCGTTTGCAAAGTGTGATCTTGAACCTGCAGATTCTCCTGTATTTGGACAGTATTTGCTGTCGGTTTGAATTAGCTTAACATCATCTGGTGTAATTTCAGGGAAGTACGGTCTCAATGCTTCTAAGGTACAAACCAATGAGCCTGCATCTCCACCCTGGCCCTGATCCTGCCAAGTATCATATTTTCTAAATTTACCATCTGCAACCAATTCAATGGCAACACTGGCTTCGTCAACACCGCCAAGACCAACGTTGTAGCCTCCCCAAGCTAGGCCGACACCACGTCTTACTTCCTTCGTATCTGCAGCTTTTGCTTTTTTCACTGCTTCATCATAAAGCGGCTTCATCTTGTCCATCATTTCCTGCATTGGGTACTGCAAGAATTTTCTCTGGTTCAAGTTCAAATCCCCTTCTCTTGCAATATTCTTGTATCTGAATTCAAATGGATCCATTCCCATTTTTTCCGCCAGCATGTCTACCAAAGCTTCACTTGCTGTATAAGCCTGTGGCGCACCGTAACCTCTGTAGGCGGTTCCGAAGGCATGGTTGGTTACCGATACTCTTGCAAGACCTGCAGCATTTGGTACGTTATAAGGGAAGAACATGAATCTTAGGATCTTGGTTAACTTGTCATCACCAAGCTCAGGATATGCTCCGTGATCTAGCCCTGCATCAAATTCACCTGCAATAATTTTTCCATCTTTATCACAAGCGAGTCTACCATTGATGAAGGATGGTGAACGCTTACCTGAGAAGGCCATAAATTGTGCATAATCCATAGATAAAGCAACCGGTCTTCCGGTAACCTTACAAGCAATTCCTGCAAGGGCATAAGAACCGGCATGCATTGCCCATCCAAATGAACCACCTGTAGGGTTTTCAATTACTCTTAGATTATCAACAGGGATTCCAATGGCTTCTGCCATATCATCTCGGTCAAAGTATAAGGTCATGGTCTTACAGTGTACACATAGGTTGTTGTCTTCGTCATAGTAAGCCTGAACCGTATCTCCTTCTATAGATAGATGTGGCTCTCTGCTGGAATAGAAGCTTCCTTCTACAGCATATTCTGCCTCATCAATTAATTCCGGAACTGCATCCGCATCGCCCTTTAATACCGGCTGTTTACTATATACGTTATCCATAGATGGATGAATTCTCTCCGCATCTGGCATTACCGCATCCAAATAGCTCATGTATTCCGGTAACTG
>JAVWKI010000131.1:0-5164 GCA_036638575.1 Anaerovoracaceae bacterium
ACGAGCTTAGAAGGTCAGCAGACAGCGATTACTCGGGTAAGAGACTTTGGCTTTATCAAGGCAGACCAAAATGGAGCTGCCCTAGGGGGACCTGAATTTAAGCTTTACTCTTGCACCAAGCTAGAAGAGCCGGGCCATACACACAGTGCAAGTACAACCTCAGAAGAAAGCTGTTGGGGAAATGCTGTGGTAGCAACTGCCGCAGATGGAACTCTTGCAGAAGTACCAAAAGGACAGGTTCTATTTACTGGATTGCTAATGGGCGAATATCGACTGGTAGAAACTAACGCCAGCCCGGGATATCAGTTACCAAGAGGTCAGTGGAAGATAACCCTGACCGCAGAGGGAGAAACCATTGTCCTAGCGGAAGAACAGCTTCAGGCACCTGCCTTTGAAAAAGAGGGAGATGTTTACAAGGTAAGAAACTACAAGTCAATGGAGCTACCGATTGCCGGAGGTGAGGGAAACCTACTCAACGTAATTGCCGGTATTATCATTATCGGAACAGCAATGTTGTTAATGATTTTAAATAAGAAGAAAAGAAGTTTGTAACAAGAAAGATCAAGAAAGGAAGAAAAAAATGAAAAAGCAAAGTTTAAGCAAACGCATCGGTGCCATAGCGGTGGCACTGGCTGTAGTGGCAGGGACCTTCGGCATGAGTGGGCTATCTGCATTTGCAGCACCAACACCAAACACCATTACCATTCATAAGTATGCAATGGAAAACACAGCAGACGCGAAGACTCCGGGAACCGGATCTGCAGACGACATCGGAAAAGTTCCTGCTGGTGCAAAACCAGCGAAGAACGTAAAATTCCAGGTATATAAGGTAAATGATAATGAGGGCAAGTTCCCGACAGATCAGACCTTTACGCTAAACCAAAAGGGCGGAGTAGTGGAAAGCATTACTGCAAAGGGTGTAACTTATACCGTAGCAGCGGGCAAAACAGACCTAACAACAGGAGCTGATGGCATAGCAAAAACAGGAGACTTAAATGATGGCGTATACCTTGTTGTAGAGCTAGACAGTGATAACGTAACGGTAACGGAAAATGGCAAAGATGTTAAAATCGAAGTAGTGAAAGCAGCACCATTCCTACTTAACCTTCCGTACACAAAAGTAGATGGAACAGGCGTGATCAATGATGTACATGTATTCCCAAAGAACCAGACAATGGTTCCGACAAAGACACCGGAAGGTGGAAGCTCTGTAGCAGTGGGAGATACCAAAACATGGAAAATCTCAATGAATGTTCCGGCAAAAATGGCAGAATCAAAAGCATTGGTAATCACTGACGTACTAGATGAAGCGTTAACTTACACAGCAGATTCTGTAAAGGTATATGGAATCAAAGGTGAAACCACTGATCTAATTGCAGGTGCAGTAACAGAATCCCTAGAAGCAAATACCGTAAAATTCACCTTCAATCCTGATAAATTTGCAGAAATTGCAGGCTATGAAAAACTTGAAATTAAGTTTGACACAGTGGTAAACAGCAAGATTTTGGACAAAATTAACGGAACAGTAGAAAACAACGCAGGCTTTGAATTTACTGACAAAGATGGAATTAAGCATGACTTTAACACAAAGGATCCAGGAAAGATTCACACAGGAACAATCCTAGTAAAGAAGGTTGATGAAACCGGAAAAGCTCTTGACGGAGCAGTATTCCACATCGCTTCTTCAAAAGCGAATGCAGAGGCCGGCAAATATTTGAAGAAGGCAGCCGATGGCACAGTTCTTGATTCTGAAGACGAAGGTTATGACGCAGCAACGGAGTGGACAGGAACAACGGAGACCGGCAAGGTTGGACAGATTAAATTCGGCGGAATCCAAGACTCAATACTAGAAGGAAATTTGGAAAAAGCAAGAAGTTACTGGCTAGTAGAAACAAAAGCTCCGGCAAATTACAATAAGCTTAGCGGACCAGTTGAAGTGACCTTTGATGGGACAGCTTCTGAAACCAATGGCTATGTTAAAGAAAAAACAGTAGAAAACAGTAAGGGCTTCGTGCTACCGTCAACAGGCGGAATGGGCACAATGCTATTCACTATCGCAGGCATCGTTCTAGTGGGTATTGCAGGTACAATGTTAGTACTTTCAAGGAAAAAAAACACTAGTTGCTAAAGGATAGTACATAATTAAGGGTACAAGAAAATCACAATTCTCTACGAAAAGATGGACAGGGGAAACCTTGTCCTCTTTTCAATTGTATTTGAATCCTTACTCGGTTAAATCCGGATATAAGCGAATGAACGGCTCTATAAATAAGAAAAAAATGAAAAAACTTTTAAAAAGATTCAAAAACCCCATTAGAATACACGAATTTGTCACGGTGGCTTTGCTATAATTTAGCCATAACAACTCCAATAGAGAATTGGAAGGGAAAAGAGAAAAGAAAGAGAAGAGGAGGAAAAACAAATGAGAAAGCAAAGATTAAGCACACGAATTGGTGCAATAATGGTCGCAATGACCTTAGCAGTAGGAACCTTCGCCATGAGCGGGCTATCCGTATTTGCAGCACCACCTTCATCAGAAGGAGTCAAAAGCATCACCATTCATAAGTATGTAATGGAGGATATTCGCGGAGCGACAATTCCGGGAAGCGGTTCTGCAGAGGATGTAGCCAATGTTCCGGCTGATGCAAGACCACTGGCAAATGTAGGCTTCAAGATATACAAAGTATCTCCGGACGAGAACGATCTATATCCAGAAGGCAAGAATTTTACTTTACATAAAGATGCAGACGGAACAGTTGATGGCATTACCGAAAACGGCAAGCTATACTCAGCAGTACAAGAAAAAGAAGAACTGTTTACCGATGAACAAGGTATTGCAAAAATGTCAGAGTTAGTAACTGGCGTATACCTAATTGTAGAACAAGATAGCGTGGATCCAGTTACAGGAAAGCTACTGAATGTAGTTAAGGCAGCACCGTTCTTGGTAAACGCACCAATGACCAGCCCAGATGGCACAAATACAATTAATGATATTCATGTATTTCCAAAAAATCAGGCTACTGCACCGACAAAAACACCGGTAGGTGGAAGCTCTGTAGCTGTAGGAGAAATCAAAACATGGAAGATCAAAATGAATGTACCGGCAGGCATGGCTGCATCACAAGCTTTGGTCATCACAGACAAGCTAGATGAGGCATTAACCTATCAAGACAATTCGATAAAGCTATATGGAAAAAAAGGAGATGAAGCACGTCAATTAATTCCGGATGCACTAACAGCAGCCTTAGTGGCAGAAACCAATACAGTAACCTTTACGGTTAACCCAGATAAGTTTGCTGCCATTGCCGGATATACAAGCATTGAGCTTGAATTTAATACCGTGATTAACAATAAAATTTTGGATAAGGCAACTGTAGAGAACAATGCGGATATTACCTTTACCGATCAAAGCGGAATTACACATCAGTTTACTACACCAACACCGGGAACCATTCACACCGGAACAATTTTGATAAAAAAAGTTGACCAAGCAGGCACACCACTTGACGGAGCAATCTTCCATCTTGCGTCTTCAAAAGAAAAAGCACAAGATGGAAACTATTTGAAACTAGCAGCAGACGGTGCGCTTCTTGACACAACAAGTCCAGGCTACGCGGAAGCAGCAGCGTGGGAAGGAACACCGGTAGCCGGCCAGCAAGGACAGGTTAAATTCTCTGGAATCAAGGACCTAAATGAACATGACGAAGTAAATAGCTACTGGCTAGTAGAAACAAAATCTCCAGATGGATACAATAAGCTTTCCGGACCGATTGAAGTAACCTTCGACAAGGCACAGGCAACAAGCGCCAATAACTATACCATGGAAAAAACCGTAGAAAACAGCAAAGGCCTCATCCTACCAGCAACAGGCGGAATGGGCACAATGCTATTCACCATCGGTGGAATTATCATCATCGGAATGGCCGGAGCAATGCTCGTTCTTTCAAAGAAAAAGAACACTAGCTGCTAAACACCCACCAAAAGAAAGCGAACAAGGTGAAACAAAACAGACACAAAAATCAAAGTTCAGACAATGAAGCAATGACCTTATAATCAAAGTCAGGGTAGAGAAGAAACACTCAGCCCTGACTTTTTTTTAGCCAAAGGATTAAATGAACTGCCCACAGCAAAACCAATACAGAAAAGCCTTGACCAGTGGCGGGAAACGCCCCTGACCTGTGGTTGAAAAAGTGCCTGATTTGAGGACGAAAAACTTGGTGAAAATATGCTATGTCCCACCTATCCAACCCCCTCCCGCCCGGATTAGCCCCATCCACTCCCATCCAACCAACAAAAAAATATAGTTTTAATCTAATTAACTCAATGAAATTTAGGGGATAGCCTATGTTTGATGTAGGTTTAGTGTGTATTCGGCGGGTGTGGTGGATGAGGGCGATTGTATTCCTATTTTTTACAAATTTTTGCCAAAAATTTAATTGAGCTTTCTTTCAAATCGAGAAAAAAATGAAATAAAAATTAAAAATACTTCAAAAATAGACTGATAATACACGATTTTGTCACGGTGGCTTTGCTATAATCTAAACATAACCAAACGAGTATAGAAAAGGACAAAAATAGGGCGACTGATTAGGTGTTGACAGAGAATTGGGAAGGAAAAGGAGGAGTGAGAAATGAAGAAGCAAAGATTAAGCAAAAAATTCGGCGCCATAATGGTTGCGTTGACCTTAGTTGCGGGAACCTTTGGGATGAGCGGATTGTTTGCAAATGCAGCGGTAATCGGTGGTGGCGGCGGCGATGGAAATCAGCAGCCACAAAGGGGAAACATTACCATTCACAAGTATGCAATGGAGGATATCACAGAGGCGACTTGGCAAGGAACCGGATCGTCTACGGATATTAGAAATGTACCGGCTAGTGCAACGCCCCTTGGGAATATCGGATTTAAGGTGTATGCGGTTTCTCCTGTTTCGGGAGCATATCCGGCAGATAGAAATTTCACCTTAAACAAAGATGAGGCAGGAGTGGTTACGGGTATTCTTTCAGAGGGAATAACTTATACTGTTGCACAAGTGGGAAACGATTTAATTACCAACAAAGAGGGTATTGCAGTAACGGAAACCTTACCAAAGGGCGTATACCTTGTTGAGGAGCAGGACAGTGTAGACCCAGAGAGCGGAAAATCCATTAATGTGGTTAAGGTAGC
>JAVWKI010000132.1:0-5132 GCA_036638575.1 Anaerovoracaceae bacterium
TCAAATATCAAGTGAAGAAGCTCTGCAAACTGACTTCGCAGATTAACCCCTTCACTTGTTTGGAATTGAACTACCATATGACAACCTATTTCCGAATAATTTTTTAAAATATTTTTTCGCACAAAAAAACTGCCTGCTCCTTTATATAGAACAGACAGTCTTTCGATTTACACATATTTAATTTTTATCTTCTTTTTCTTTGCGTTTATCAGCTTACATAGAACTTCATCAGCAAGGTCAGTATATTTTCCTTGTGCGATGAGATTATTTCTTAAATTAACTAGCGACTCCATCACTTGCCTATATTCCTTTTCATCAAGATAAATATGATACTTAGTCTTTCTCATTTAAATCTCCTCCTTATGCACTGTTTTTCTCCATTCAAAGAATCTCTTTCGAATAAATTCAACATCTTTTTCCTCATCTGAAGTAATGAAAATGTATCTACTACGGAATGCTTTCTTTATCTTCGACGCATAATCTACTTCATCCATTCCGATTTTATATGGCACTTTTATCAATTTAATATCTTGTTTGTAGCATAAATGCTGCTTTAATATTTCCATTTTTTCAGTTCCCACATTCGTTTCAATGGCTATCCTTTCTTCCTTAATGTACATCTCCAAAGGAATGCCGATTATCTTGTCATAATCATTATAAACTCTTATATTTTTCCTCTTAGCGTAAAACATAACCAGTAATCTTGGTAGTACACTTAAATATTCTTCTTCACAGACCTTGCAGCCCTTTTCCTCAATCGTTCTATCACAGATTCTTCCTCTCCACGAATGTCCCAGAGAACATTTCCACCAGACTATTTTCATTGAATTTCTCGACACCTCAGTGGGAAGTACCCTCTTATTCTTCTCGTAATCCCATTCAGAAAGTAAATGAATATCTGTAGTGGCTAAGTCATTGTATCCGCTTAAAACCTCTCTATCAGCACATACGGGGCATATAGACCCATTTACCCTAGAATGTATTACTGCTTTCCACTCATTGCCACACTCCTTACATTTCCACCAGACATTCTTTCTTGATTTTGCGTTTACCATATCTGCTTCTAAGGGAAGATTTCTCTGTGACCATTCAGAGGCAATATGAGGGTGAGTTGTACCTAAGTCATTAAATCCTTTAAGAAGTATTAAACCGCTGCAATAGGGACATTTGCTGCCTCCTGAACGGGTAGATATTAAAGTATTCCATTCGTGTCCACAATCCTTGCACTTCCACCACACTTTCTTATTTGCAAACACTGTAACCATATTAGGCATTAGCGGATAATTCTTCTTCAACCATTCTTCTGCAAGTTCTGGTTTTTGGGAAGCAAGGTCATTAAATCCTTTCAATATAGAATTATGAGAACAATAAGGACAACCAGTATTCCTAATCGCTCTGCTTTTCACAGTAGCTATCCATTCGTGTCCGCACTTTCCTTTCCATATGACTTTTTTACTTGAACCGACTGTTACCATTGTAGGCTTTAGGTCTTTATTCTTCTTCGACCATTCTTTAGCAAGTTCTGGTCTTAATGTAGCTAAATCGTTAATCCCTTCCACTGCTCTAGCTCCTGAACAGATGGGACAGCCTTCTCCGTTAGAACGAGCCTTAATGCTTGTCTGCCACTCGTGTCCGCAAGAACCTATCCACCACATTATTTTATTTGAACCAAAGGTCACCTTGTCTGGAGTAAGTGGCAAATTCTTATTTGACCATTCAGCAATAAGCTCTGGATGTACTTCTGACAAAAGATTACTCATACCAAATCCTCTCCTTCCTATGGCTTCATTATATGAAGAAAAGGACTTTCTATGAAGTTTGCGAATTACCAGCACAATAAAAAAAGCCCCTTGAAAGAGGATTGTCCTCTCTCAAAAGGCAGTTAGGCAAACTGGAAGTTATCGGGATAACAAACATAACCGCAAGCTAAATTCATCTATTCTTTACAATGTCTTTTGTTCTTAATACATAACAAGCCACATGCAATCAAAAAACCTAATAATGTACCTGCTGTATTCATAATCACATCATCAAGCTGTGCAAATCTTCCAATAAATGTTTGTAAAAACTCTATACCAATAGAAAAAACTGCTCCGAGGATAATGCCATTCCACCAATGCTTGTGAATTTTCTTAAAAATAAATACTGGCAAGAAACCATATGGAATGAATAAGCATATGTTCAAAATAGTTGCTGCATTAAAGCCATCCTCAAACAATTTAAAACTAATATAACTATCAAAAGGTGAGGAGATTCCAAAACTACCACCAATGATGCCTGTGATTTTTAATATTGATACAATTATCAAAATCCATAAGAATTGACATAACCAATTGAAAATCTTAATTTCTATTTTCTTTTTCAGAATAAATCCTATACCCAATTCGATAGCCATAACACCAGCATAAATAGCAAGTGCTGTTGGGAGCAATCTCACTAATATCCATATCCAGTCCATATTTCCATTGTAATATAACTCACAATCATACCTCCAAATTCCGATTTCTATTTCTCTTTCTTTTAAAAATGGGCAATCCCATTCAGGACTGCCCATTCATTTCTGTAAAATTATGCGATTTTTTACCCTCTGCACATTTACCTGCATCATTTGAGGTAAATTTGATGTAAATAGGTATTTTTTGAGCTAGAAATCACCTTTTAGTATAGCTTAGCTCCTGCTGGAATTTTGTCATCTAGCATAATAAAATCTAGCAATTCTTCGCCCTCATATTCAGAAATCATTGAGCATAACATACCGTTAGATTCGATGCCCATCATTGCTCTTGGAGGCAGATTTACGATAGCTAAAGCTGTCTTTCCAACTAGCTCCTCTGGCTCGTAATAAGTGTGTATACCGCTTAGAATTACGCGGTCTTGACCACTTCCATCGTTCAATGTAAACTGCAATAATTTGTTTGATTTTGGCACTGCACTGCACGCCTTAATCTTCACTGCTCTGAAGTCACATTCGCTAAATTTATCGAAGTCTACCATATCTGTAAACAGAGGTTCAACCTTTACCTTTGAAAGGTTAATTTCCTTCTTTTCTTTCTTGTTTGCGTTCTCAAGTGGTTTCATTGTCGGGAACAAGATAATATCCCGAATGGATGCGGCATTGGTAATCAGCATAATTACTCGGTCAATACCAATTCCCAGTCCACCTGTCGGAGGTAGACCAACTTCCAAAGCATTAACAAAGTCTTCATCCATTGGATGTGCTTCATCATCGGTACCATCATCTAGCTGAGCTTGCTGCTCCTTGAATCGTTCGTACTGATCGATTGGGTCATTTAACTCAGAGAATGCGTTTGCAATTTCCCAACAGTTTACATACGCTTCAAATCTTCTTGTAATTCTTGGATCTTCCGGATCTCTCTTGGCAAGAGGTGAGATCTCAACCGGATGCCCTGTTACAAATACCGGTCCGTCTAGGTAACCCGGAACTTCTTCACAGTACTCTTCAAACATTTCTGCTAGAAGCTTTCCTCGCGTCATGTCCTTCACGTCATCCTTGTCCATACCGTATTTAATGGCAGCAGCTCTCGCTTCTTCATCGGTTTCAATTGTTGAAAAATCAACGCCGGTGATTTCCTTAACCGCATCACCCATGTCTAGCTTTCTCCATGGAGGCGTTAGGTCAAAGGTTTTGCCTTGGTACTCAATTACCATGCTGCCGGTTGCCTTTAAGGCTGCCTTTGATACAACCTGCTCGGTAACTTCCATGGTATCTTCCATGTTTCCGTATGCCATGTAGCATTCCATTGAAGTAAACTCAGGGTTATGGTTCTTGTCCATTCCTTCGTTTCTAAACATCTTGCCCATTTCATACACACGGTCTAGACCACCTACAGTGAGTCTCTTCAGGTATAGCTCGTTGGAAATACGCATTTTCATGTCCAAATCCAAGGTATTGTGGTGCGTATCAAAAGGTCTTGCATTTGCACCACCTGCAATGGTCGTCAAAATTGGTGTATCTACTTCTAGATAGCCAAAATCTTCCTCTAGCGTTCTCTTGATTTCCTTGATGATTCTTGAACGCATCATAAAGGTTTCCTTCACATCCTGATTCATGATCAGGTCAACATATCGCTGACGATATCGGATATCGGTATCCTTTAGTCCCTGCCATTTGTTTGGAAGCACCTGTAGTGATTTAGAAAGAAGAACCAGCTTAGTTACCTCAATGGTGATTTCTCCTCGCTGCGTTTTAAATACCTTTCCTTCGATTCCTAAAATATCTCCGATATCATAAGTCTTGAACCAAGTGTACTCCTCTGTTCCAATTAAATCTCTCTTAATGTGGCACTGAATTCTGCCTTCTTTGTCCTGTAAGTCAATAAATGAGGCTTTTCCCATGGTTCTTTTTGCCATAATTCGGCCTGCAACAGAAACTTCTTTGCCATCCATCTGGTCAAAGTTGTTTTTAATCTCTTGGCTATGTGCATTCACATTCCAAGTCTCAATAAGAAACGGGTTTCTTCCTGCTTCTTGTAATTTCTTTAATTTTTCTCTTCTGATCTTGCGTTGCTCGTTTAAATTTTCCTCGGTTAATTCTTCTTCATTAATCGTTAAGTTCTTTTCCTCACTCATTTTTTACCTCCATCTTGGCTATTGGGCAAAGCGACTACCCGGTTATTTTCTTGTTTTATCTTATTTATTCTTGCTTACTTATTCTTGTTGATGCTGATGATTTTGTATTTTTTCTTGCCTGCAGGAACTTCTACTTCTACCTCGTCCCCTTCTTTGTGTCCAATTAAGGCTCCACCTACTGCGGATTCGTTGGAAATCATTCCGTTAAATGGATCTGCTTCCGTTGAACCAACAAGGATAAATTCCATTGTATTTCCGTTGTCCATATCTTCAACATTGATTCTGCTTCCAACGTTAATTTTACCTCTTGAGGATTTACCTTCTTCTATAATTTTCGCTTGGCGAATCATATTTTCTAATTTAATGATTCGTTCTTCTAGCTCTGCTTGTTCATTTTTAGCCGCATCGTATTCTGCGTTTTCGGAGATATCTCCAAATTCTCTTGCATCTTTAATTCGTTCAGCAACTTCTCTTCTGGTTACTGATACCAATTCTTCATGTTCCGCCTTTATTTTTTCAAATCCCTCTTTGGTTAATAACAC
>JAVWKI010000133.1:0-5115 GCA_036638575.1 Anaerovoracaceae bacterium
TTTCTTCTGTTTTTAAGTCATATTTTGGTTGGAAATAAATCTGAAATTGCTTTTCCTTTAGTGCAGTTTTCATATTAGAGGAAATAAACTCCTCCTCTAATAATTTCGTTCTTACCTGATCATTATAATAAGCAAAATACACTCCGTATTTCCCTTTAATGGACTGCTTGGCCAGGTTTGCCCGGTCACACATAATGTTTACCGGCACGGTGGGATCGGTTATTCGGTAAATTCCATAGCGAAGAAGAATATTCAGGTTTACGTCAAATTGATTAATGTAGTCTAGCGCCTCCTTAAACCGGCTTTCTTCATACTGAGGAAGCTGTTCAATTAGTCCTGCAAAAACATCTCCCCCAAGTCTTCCACAAATCCCTTTCGTTCCTACAAAATCCACCAACATATCGGCCAAGTATTTCAACAGCTGATCCCCGGTTTGTACCCCATACAAATCATTGACCAATTTAAATCGCTCAATATCACAACAAAATATATCGTAATGCTTATCTGGATTTTTACGGATCATTTCCTTTGCTTGAAGATAAAAATATTCCTTATTGTACGCCCCGGTCAGCATGTCTTTTTGTGCCGAATTAACGATGGCCGCCGTTTCACAAAGATAGAGGGTGTTGGCCACGCGATGTTTAATATTATCCGGATTGTAAGGCTTGTGCACATAGTCATTGGCTCCCAGGGCCAAGGCCTTTACCTCTGCTTTTTCTCCGCTTTGTCCACTGGTTACAATCACGGGTATCTTGGCAAACTTCCCCTCTTTTCTCATTGCTGCAAGGACTTCATAGCCGTCCACCACCGGCATAATAATATCCAGCAAAACAACAGCAATATTCTCCTCTGTATTTAAAATATCCAAACATTCTTTTCCGTTTTTTGCCTCGATTATCTGATAGTCTTTTTTCAAAATTTCAAAAAGGATTCGACGATTAATTTCGCTATCGTCCACGACCAATACTTTTTTTAACTGTGGCATGGTTTACCTCTACATATAACTCCTATAACTCAAGTGTTCTTGAGCTTTCCTTCTATAAACATGCTAGGTATTATACCATAAACCAATTGAAAAGTCCCCCTCCCCCTTGAGGATTCTCTGTTATTTTTATTGATAAAATCACAATGCCATGGTATCATGAGGTAAATTGCGAATTAAGAAAGGACGGTTATTATTATGTACGAAAATATTAAATACGAAGTGAAGGATGGCATCGCTTATGTGACCATCAACAGACCAAAGGCAATGAACGCACTAAACAACGAGGTGCTAGATGAGCTTTTTGATGCATTTACTAAAATTGGCAACGATGATCAAGTTGCTTCTGTAATCGTTACCGGTGAAGGCAAAGCCTTTGTTGCCGGTGCAGATATTGCTCAGATGAATCAGCTAGATGCCACTGGCGGTAGAGCACTAATTGCCAAAGGGCACAGTGTAATGAACTTGATCGAGCGCATCGAAAAGCCGGTAATTGCAGCAGTAAACGGTTTTGCTCTAGGCGGCGGCTGCGAGCTTGCTATGGCTTGCGACATCCGAATTGCTTCTGAAAAGGCGAAGTTTGGTCAGCCGGAAGTAAACTTGGGAATTATCCCAGGATTTGGCGGAACCCAAAGACTCTCTCGTATGGTGGGTAAGGGTATGGCAAAATACCTGGTGATGACCGCTGAAATGATCGATGCAAACCAGGCTGCAACTATGGGACTGGTAGAAAAGGTTGTTGCTCCGGAAGCATTGATGGAAACAGCAGAAGGTGTTGCCAAAACCATTATGTCCAAGGCACCACTTGCTATTGGCTCAGCAAAAACTGCCATCAACATTGGTTACAATCTGGATATGACCGCTGCTTCCGCTCTTGAAGTAGAAGCCTTTGTCGGACCATTTGCTTCACAGGACAAAACAGAAGGAATGACTGCCTTCTTAGAAAAAAGACCAGCCAAGTTCGAAAAGAAATAAGCTTTTTATTTACAATCAAAAACCTGCAAGACCCATTGCCTACGGCAAGCCCTCTTGCAGGTTTTTTTATGGTGTGTTTTTTAGAAAATAACTTATGCTTGGTTCGCTTTTCTCATCTTTCTCAATTCTCTAGCGCCCTTTTTCATTACGGTCATTAAGATCGTTGCCGTCATTGCCGCAATCATAATGCCCACCAAAACGCCAATATTCATGGCTAAATTTCCACCGGTTGCTCCAGTAATGGTTTCCTTAAACAAGCCTACAGAATAAGTCATCGGCATGTAAGGATAGAGTACATTAAATAGCTTTGGTACCGTCTCCATTGGGAAGGTTCCCCCGCAAGAGGTTAGCTGTAATATCAGTAGGAGTAAGGCAACAAATTTCCCCATATCTCCAAGGTGTACCAAGCAAAATTGGATGATGGAAACAAAGACCATAGAAACTAGACAACAAGAAAGAATGTAGGTTGCCATGTTTTCTACTTCTAGCCCTAGTCCAAATTTAATCACCAAGGAAAGCACTACTGCTTGGGCAAGGCCCAGCAGCAAGTAAACGAAGCTTCGAATCACCTTGTTTTCTGAATCTCTACACAGATATTTGTATCGTTTGTCCACATCTAAGTAAATTCCAAAGAAGATAATCAATCCACCAACCCATAGGGATAAGGATAAAAAGTATGGTGCAAATGCCGTTCCATAGTTTGGCACATGATCCACTTCATCCTTTACCACATTTATTGGTCTTGCCGCATAATCTTCTATTCCGGAAACCGCCTTGAGCTGCTCTTTGGTTGCGGATAAGTTTGTGTCTACTCCATCCTTACCCGTTTTGATTCCCTCTTGCAGGCTTCCAATGCCTTGGTTCAAGGTGCCCATTCCCGCATTTAATGTGCCTGCGCCGTTGTTTAATTTGGTTGCACCTGCGGACAGCTCTCTTGCGCCGCTGTTTAGGGAAAGGCTACCGGTATACAGCATGTTGCTGCCACCCTTTGCCTGCTGAATTCCTGCCTGTAAATCCAATAATCCCTGCTTTAGCTGAGGTAAAGCCGCTGTGCCTTCTGCCAATCTTCCCGTTCCTACGGATAGCTGCTCTGCTCCGCCGCTAAGCTGTGAAAACCCTCCGTTAATTTGGGTCATCATGGCCTCATATCCAGGTGTCATTTGTGCTGCACCTGCATTTAATGCAGCCAACTGTTGTTGCTGCTGAGGCGAAAGCATGGTTAAGGTACCGGTCTGTTCTGCCAACTGATACAAAGATTGATAGCCACCCACATAAAGATCTACTTTTTCTTTATATTGATTTAGTCCTTGATTAACCTTTGTGCTTAGCTGACCAATTCCCTGTTTTAGGTCCTTTGCGCCCTGATCTAGGGTAACAACACCCGCAGCCAGCTGATCTAAATTTGCAGTTTTTTCATTAATCTCAGTAATTCCGCTTAACAAGCTATCCATTCCTTGGTTAAGACTTCCGCTTCCGGAAACCAGAGTATTGGTTCCTTCTGCCAATGCTCCCGAACCTGCTGCAAGCTGTGCCGAACCAGTATTTAGCTCCTGCGTCCCTGCTGCAAGCTGTGCTCCGCCTTCACTTAACCGCGTTGCCCCATCATATAAGGCGGTAAACCCATCACTTAGCGTTCCCAATGCTTCCGGTACTTCCTTAAGTTTCTTGGCCAGGGTTCCCGTTAACTCTTTGTCTACATTTGCGACCACTTCTCGCTCAATTTGACCGATTGCACTGTTTAAAATTTGTGCTGCCAAATAATTCCGTTTTTCATTTACCGCATACTCCAGCTTCGCTTGTTGCTTATCTGTAGTTGCTGCCGATGCTACATTTTGAGAAAAGTCTTTTGGGATGGTAATAGACGCATAATATTTGTTCCCCTCCGTCCCAGTTTTTGCCGTTTCTTGGTCTGTAAATGCAAAGGCCAGTGAACCATCTTTTTCCAGATTATCACAAACTTCTTCCCCTAGGTTCCGATGGGCCCCATTAATGTCTGCCCCTTGGTCTAAATTGACTACCGCTACCGGAACATCATCCAGCCTAGAATAGGGATCCCAGAATGCCCCCAAATAGAAAAAACTATACAGTAATGGGATAATTAATGCCCCAATTACTACCGTTATCTTTTTAATCTTTTTTCTTCTTTCACTTATTTCTCTCATATTTTGCCTCCTAAATCATTATACTACCATCTAAAAAGCTCGCTGTAATTATACAGAACGCCATATTTGTCTGGTTTATTTGATTTTAACGGGCCATTCTCATTCCAGCAGTTTCCATTTGCCCACAAAAAATTTGCGGGTAGCTAATGCTACCCGCAGAAAAAATACACAATATGATTTTTATGTTTTGGGTTCTTCCCAAATGTTCTCGGACTATCTTAAACCATTCTCTAAGGTTGAACTAGAACCTTAATCTCCTACCTTTGCTGTTATATGTTCCACATCAATCCGGATTACCAGGAACTCATCCCATGCTCGATTCACATAGTCTAAGGCTTCTTGGTCAAATCCCGGAGAATATTTTTCTCCGATTCCCTTCATGGCGGAATAACATTCTTCTTTGTCTTCAAGGATGTTTGCCGTTCCGAAAGCAATTACGCTGCGAAACATGGTGGTAAACTCTTTTGGAATAACTAAATCTTGTTCAACTACAGTAAAGCACACCTTGGGATTACGTGCAATCCCATCAAGCTTATGTCCGCTGGTTGCCGAATGGAAGAAGATTTTTCCGTTGTTATAGGAATAACTCACCGGCACACCATAGGGGTAGCCATCATCACCTTCAACGGAGAGTATGCCAAAGGATCCTTTTTCTAGCATCTTTTCGCTTTCCTCTTTTCCCAATAAGCATTTGTCTTTTCGCCGCATTTCTCTGAACATCTTCGTCTCCTTTCAAATGAACCACTATCCCCGCAAAGGCGGTTGACCTTGTGGTTTTGTTTACAGGTCGTAGTACATGTCAAATTCCATCGGTGTAGGCATTTCAATATGTCTTTGTAGATCTGCTCTTCTCTTTTCTACCCAAAGCTCAATCAGTCTTTCAGGGAATACGCCGCCTACAGTCAAGAAGTCATGGTCTTTTTCTAAGGCCTTTAGGGCAGAACCTAAAGATTTTGGAAGTGCCTTGATCTTCTTTTTGTCTTCATCAGATAGATC
>JAVWKI010000134.1:0-2105 GCA_036638575.1 Anaerovoracaceae bacterium
TGAAAAGAAATTAACCCTAAAAGAGGTAATCGGCATCTTATAACAACGCCATGGCGTTGTTGCAATCATCGGCACGCATCAAGCATGCAAGCATGTTGATGGCTTTGCCTCGACTTAAGGAAGCCTTGGTTATGTTAGGGACAAAGAAGCGAGAATGAAAATTACAAAAGCCTGCAGGGGAGACCTTGTAGGCTTTTTTATGCGGGTGGAGAGGAAAAGTGGGCAATAACTGAATAGAACTATAATACTATTATAGAAGACAAAATAAAATTAAAATTCTCTATCTGAAGGTTATGTGAAGATAGCTTTTGTTTCGTTGACAGGGAAAGCTTGATCGATTAACATAAGCATGTACTCAACAAGGAGTACAAGAAAAGGAGAGAAGTATATGCTAGAAATATGCAAAAGACACGCTTCCACGTCCAACGGCAGAATTAGACTTGGCATCTGTATGTCAGTAATATTCGTTGTTGCAATGGTATTTGGTCTACTGGTTATTGCAAAGCCTTACGCGGTTTATGCAACAGGAGAAAAGGTATCTGATCCGTGGGTAGTAAAGTCAAATGGCAAGGAAGTGGCAGTAGTCGAATCCAAAGAAGCAGGCGAAAGCGTTGTTACAGGGGTTAAGGCAACTTACATCAAGGGCGTTATCGAGCAGCAGGAAGCAGATGTTTTAGAAGACATCACTGTTGAAAAGTATCGTTTTGATGATGCAAGCACTCACCCAGTTGTAATGACTACACCCGAAGCGGTGGAACATATAGTAGGACTGAACGAAAAGTCCGATGCCCCACTACAGATTGCAACATCAGAAGTGGTGACAGAACAGGTAGCAATACCTTACACAGAAGAGACTATGGATTCTGACAATTATTTTGTCGGAGAGACAGCACTTTGGTCAGCAGGAGTTGACGGAAGCAAAGAAGTTGTTAGTGAAGTTAAATTAGTTAACGGCAAGGAAGTAGCAAGAAAAGAGCTAAGCTCCACAGTAATTCAGGAAGCAATTCCAAATGTGGTTATGGTTGGAACAAAGCCGGTTCCTGCAGCAGCACCTGCAGCAACAAGCACAAAGAGCTCAAGCAAGAGTTCAGGTAGCAGCTCAGTATCTTACAACGTTCCTTCATCCGGAAACGGCTCAGCAGTAGCAAGCTTTGCACTACAGTTTGTAGGCAACCCATATGTATATGGTGGAACAAGCTTGACTAACGGAGCGGATTGCTCAGGATTTACTATGGCAGTTTATGCACAGTTTGGAATCTCATTACCACATTCTTCTTATGCACAAGAAGGATACGGCGTAAGCGTACCGCTTAGCCAGGCAGCACCGGGAGACCTTGTATGCTACGGAAGCCATATTGGAATTTACATTGGAAACGGTCAGATGGTACACGCAAGTACACCAAGCGGCGGAATCAAAGTTAGCCCAATCAACTACAGACCGGTATCTGCAATTAAGAGATTAATCTAGTAAAGTAAATAACGAATGAAAAGGAGCCTTAGGCTCCTTTTTTTTCGTTATGGACAAGTAAGGCGAAGAGAATAACGCAACAGCAAGATAATGCAAGACAACCCACAACCTAGTGGTTGCAAAATGAATAAGAATAAAGTATAATGAATACCTAATAGCTCCGATTTCCTCATGACACTCGTTGCCGGGGGAAACGTCAAGGTAGCAAGAGCGATTTTGCTGCCCGCCCTTTGCAAAGGAGATCACAAGTTAGATCGTTCTTTGCTTTTTTTGTGCGAGAAACGAAAGATGAAGTATTGAAAGGAAACATTATGAAAAGATTAAAGTTTAACAAAACAAACTGCATCGGCTGTCAGCTATGTGCACAGGTTTGTTCAGCTTTCAAAGAGGGTGAGTACATCCCTTCTAAAGCAAGAATTGCTATTGAAACATATTATCAAGAAGGAAACCTAAAATACAAAGATGATTTCTGCATTCTTTGTGGAATGTGCAAGAAGGCTTGTCCGACAGAAGCAATTTCTATGGATAACGGTTACATCGAAGTTGATATGGATAAATGCACAGGATGCGGCCTCTGCGCAGATAAGTGCCCTAAACACGTAGTACAGATCAGAGAAGATAAAGCAATCATCTGCGA
>JAVWKI010000134.1:2115-3473 GCA_036638575.1 Anaerovoracaceae bacterium
TGTCCGCAGAATGCTTTAACATTTGAATAGGGAGGGCGCAAAAAATGACAATGTTAGGATACCAAAATAACGTATTAAGAATTGACTTAAACAAAAAAGCAACTGCATTTGAACCACTAAACATGGAGTTTGCAGAAAAATATGTAGGATCTAAGGGTCTTGCAATCCGATATATGTACGAGGAATTAAAGCCAGGCATCGATGCTCTTGGTGAAGAAAACAAATTATTCCTTACTACAGGTCCGTTGACCGGTACACCTGTACCATGTTCAGGAAAGCTTTCCGTTGCTGCAAAATCACCAGCAACAGGAACAATGAATGACTGTTCAATCGGTGGACACGTAGGAATCAGACTAAAGTTTGCTGGCTATGACATGGCTATCTTTGAAGGCAAGCTAGACCAGCCTGGATATATCGTAATCGAAGATGACAAGATCACTTTCCATGATGCAGCAAACCTTTGGGGACTTGGTTCTCACGAGGCAGAAGGCATCTTAGCTAAGGAATATGGAATTGAATACAGCATTCTTTCTATCGGACCGGCAGGTGAAAACCTTTCTCCAATGGCATGTATCAACTGTGACTACTACAGACAGGCAGGCCGTGGCGGAATCGGTGCGGTTATGGGATCAAAGAACATCAAAGCTATCCTAATTAAGGGTACTAAGGGTGTAAAGGTTCCGGATATTACAAAGGCAACAAACAGAATCATTGAGCTTCTTCAGAAGGACGTTCTACAGGAAGACAATACATTCGTATTTGATGCAGGAACAACTGCTTTCCTTGAAGCTTGTAACGATGGCGGTATTCTACCGTTCAAAAACTTCTCCGATACTACTGACGAACAGTGGACAGAGTACAACGGAGACGTTCTTCTTGAAGGAAGAGAAGGTAAGAGAGGTTGCGGAAGCTGCGGTCTTGGATGTGGAAACTTCCTTAAGATCGGAAATGCAACTTGTGAAGGACCTGAGTATGAGTCAATTGCAGTAGCAGGACCAAACGCAGGAATCAGAAACCCTGAGCACATCGTTAAGTTTAACGAAGTTGCAGACAATGTAGGTCTTGACACAATCAGTGCTGGAGATACAATCGTTTGGGCAATGGAAATGACAGAAAAGGGCATCCACGACTTTGGAATCAAGTTTGGTGATGAAGAAAAGATGATCGAACTGTTAATCCAGATGGCAAACAAAGAAGGCGTAGGAGCAGACTTATTCTACGGAGTTAAGGCAGCTTCAGAGAAGTTTGGCGGAACAGATTTTGCTATGCATGCAAAGGGTCTTGAGTATCCACAGTACGAGCCACGTGGTTCATGGGGAATGTCTCTAGCTTATGCAGTATCCGACAGAGGTGCTTGC
>JAVWKI010000134.1:3484-5041 GCA_036638575.1 Anaerovoracaceae bacterium
GAGAGCTTATGCACCAAACGTTGAAGTATTTGCAGCAGCAGCACCACCATACACAGCAGAAGGCAAGGGCCAGATGGTTTACGAACTAGCTGAGTTCAACGCAATTAAGTTCTCTCTATGTATTTGTGACTTCTGGGGAACAATCACTTATGACATCATGGCTGAGCTTCTAACTTTAGTTACAGGCAGAACTTGGACTGTAGAAGAAATGTCAGAAGTAGGTCGTCGTGTTATCAACATCGGTAGAGCGTACAACCAGAGAGAAGGCTTTAACAGAGTAAACGACACAATGCCGAAGAGACTTGCTAAGGATGCATTACAGAATGGTCCTGCAGCAGGACAGACAATCCCTCAGGAAGCATTCGAAGACATGCTTGACCAGTACTACGAAGTAATGGGATGGGATAAGAACGGTATGATGCCACAGGAATTAATCGATACACTGTAAGGAGAAGTTATATGAAGATCACTATTACCTTGAGAGGAACATTAAAGAAATATATGCCGGGTGAAACCAAAAGAGAAATCGAGGTGAAACCGGACTGTACTTGTGATGAGGCCTTACAAGTAATAGGGCTCAATTATAAGGAGGTACCAAACTTTGGCTTCGTTGTAATCAACGGGAAACGTTGTATGATTTACGACAAATTATCGGAAGGAGACGAGCTAAAGGCGTGGTCCGCAGTATCCGGCGGTTAAATCAAACCCATAAATTTCAGCAAGCAGAATAATTCTGCTTGCTGTTTTTTTCGATTGGGGTGGTGGTTGCAAAAAGTATGGTAAAATAAAGGAATAAATGGATAAAGGTGAAAAAAATAAAAGGAACCATAAAAGAAAACGGGGGATAAGATGAACGAAGATAAGCGAATAACAGGGCTGGTAGAGGATAAATTATTACAGCATGAGGAGCAATATGTTTTTACCTGTACCGGATTTCTTAACCTACATGAGCGCTCGTTGGCAGAGGGAGTAGCTAAGGGCAGAGGCGCTTTTTACGGCGGATATGAGGGAGCAGAACGGGTGATTTTTCTTTGCTTGCCGGAGTATACAACCTTGGAGGAAGAAGAACCCTTGTGCCTTTTGCGGGTAAAAAAGGCACAAGGCAGCAAGGCGTTGACCCATCGAGACTATCTGGGATCTTTGGTGGGCCTTGGAATTAACCGAAGCAAAATCGGAGATATTTTGGTTCAGGAGGATGGCGCAGATATTGTTATTTTGAAAGAGATGGGAGAGTTTTTACTGTTACATTATGATCAGGCGGGAAGAGTTCCGCTGAAGGCGGAGCTATTGCCCATAGCGCAGCTTCGTGTACCGGTAATCCGGATGGAGCAGGTAAAGGATACCGTGGCTTCCCTAAGACTAGACAATGTCATTGCTTCAGCTTTTTCTCTATCTCGTGCAAAGGCGGCTGAAGCCATTGCCTCTGGATTGGTTTTTGTCAACAAAAGAGAACAAGGCAAGGTTGATTTCAAAGTGAATGAGGGGGATGAACTGGTGCTGCGGGGGAAGGGCAAGGTGTTCTTGGCAGAAATAGCTGGAAGGAGCAGAAAAGATAGA
>JAVWKI010000135.1:0-5027 GCA_036638575.1 Anaerovoracaceae bacterium
CAAGAGAACTTCTTTTTTCCAAGGAGGAGGCTTCTTCTTCTCTTCCTGCATTGCCGGGAGAAGCGCCGAGCAGAACCTTGAGAAACAAAAAAGTTATTCGTGCTTTACCGGGACAGCAGCTGGGGGATAACGGAAATTTGATAGAAACCATAAAAAGCAGCCTGAAGAATATGGATCAGGTCTTTGTTGCAGGCGGGAAAAATTACTTGCTTAACCAATATATTCTCGCAAAGTTTAATCATGTACAAGGGCCGAAGCTGGATAGAGAAACTTTTTTTCAATGTGAAGTAGAGTATATTTTGGAACGAAAGCTTAGCGACGAAGAAAACAAAAAGGCCTTTAAGGGAGACTTGCGTTTGCTACGAAATGTACCGAATCTGGTGTTTATCTACGGAGATCCGGTCAAACGGGCAGAATTAATTGCAGCAGCAGAGCTGATTACTCCCGGTCCGGCAGGGATAGTTACCCAGCTTGTGCTAGCAGAGGCTTGGGCGTTGGCAGAGTCAGAAAACGATGTGAAATTATTGGAAAATGGGAAAAAAGTTCCCCTGTACAAAACTCCTCTTACCTGGGCGGTGGACCTACAATCCATCGTAAACGGAACGGATGCCGGATATATTGATACCAATTCTCCCACCGGATTTACCTATGAGAATTACTTGGAAATCTTTCTTTTTTTTCAAGACAGAGCGACCAAGTTGACCGGCATGATGGATCTGATTCAGCTGAATATGCAGGGGAATTATGATCGGAGCTTCTTGATTCGAGAATACAATACGGGATTTTATTACCGAGGAACTGTTAACGGGAGAGCGTATGGATACAGGGAAAAGTACTAGGAAAGGAAACGAAGGATATTACACCTTGGAGGCAGCGATTTTTCTTCCTATCTTCATTGTTGCTGTGCTGACGATAGGCTTTTTCATGAAGCTTATCGGTGCAGAAGAGAAGATTATGCATAGCGGGACAGATGAAGCAAGATATTTGGCGGTAGAAGCCTATGAGATAAAAACCAGCTTAGGATTTAGCGGGACACTAGAGCGAAGGATCTTAAAAGAAAATGAAGAATTAGACCAGGTTCAAGTAAGCAACCTTCAATTTCTTTATGCCAAGGGAGGGATAGACGGACTAATTTCCTTCGATGTGGAAGGAGAGATGGAAATCCCCCTTCCGATAGGGCTATATCAAGGATTTACCTTAAAGGAAAAAATTGTTTGTAGAGCCTGGATTGGCCTAGAGAATACGGGAAGCCCCATGGCTTTTTCAGATATGGAAAAAGAGGAGGAGGCGACAGAGGTTTGGGTATTTCCCCGTTCCGGAACCCACTACCATGGACAGGGCTGTACCTATGTTTCCAACGTTCCCAGAGAATTATTGCTCAGTGATAAGCTGGCCAAAAAGTATGCGCCTTGCAAAACCTGTGATGCTCAGGAACTGGCATCAGGAAGTTTAATTTACTGCTTTCCCAAATATGGAGAGGTCTACCATCGTGGAGATTGTGCAGCGGTGAAGAAGTATGTGGTTCCCATGGAACAAGAGGAAGCAGAAGGCAAGGGCTATGCCCCTTGCGGGAAATGTGGAGGGAAATCATGAATTTAAAAGAAAATAACTTTAATTTAGAAGTGTCGGAGGAAAGCCTGCTTCCCTTTGAAGAGCAGGTGCTGGCTTCCGGGCTATGCGATTTTGCCTTGCCTATGCGTTTTAGCAAAGATAACGGAAAGAGCAAAATTGTTTATGAATGCAGTGGCTACAGCTCCATAAAAGATCTACAGCTAGTCAAAATAAGAGATATCTTTGAGGTTTTGGAGAAAAGCTTGATTACCTTAAACAAGGCGGGAGAGTTTTTGATCGATGTGGAAAAAGTCAGCTTGACCACAGAAACCGTATATTATCACTTGAAGCATCGAGATGTAAAAATTGCTTACATTCCCGGGGAAGCTTCCTTGGGCATATTTCAAAACGTATTGCGTTTCATTGGACAGCTAGGGGAGCATAGCCAGGAGCAAACAAAGGTTTATTTGAAGCGAACTTCGGAGGAAATTAATAAGCGAAATTACAATCTAAAGGACACCATAACCTTTGTGGGAGAGCTGCGGCGGGAAATTCATCTCTGCGGAATAGAGTAGCCACAAGGAGGAAAGAAGAAATAAAGAAAAGAAGGACATAAAAAATGACGGGCATTGCCCGTCATGATTTTTTGTAAAGTTTTTTAGAAACTATCTGCCCTGGTAAGCTCTCTTTTCAGCCTTCTTCTTGTCTCTACATTCCTTACATCTCTTTGGTTCGTTGTCGAATCCCTTTTCTTTGTAGAACTCCTGTTCTCCAACTGTAAAAGTAAATTCTTGGCCGCAATCGCAGCAGATTAAAGTCTTGTCTTCCATGTTATGTTCCTCCATCATGAAAAGTAATAACCACTTGACCTAAAAAATTCTTGGGACCTTTCCAGATGGACATACCTTCCAAATAGATGTCTGGGCCTAATGAAATTTTCTTGAGTACTTGCTTAGTATATAGTAAAAACTCGCGGTTGTCTACTTAAAAAAGCATAATTATCAAAAAAGATTATTAAAATTACTAATTTTTTGAAATTCTTGAATTTTCTGAAAAAGTATGTTATACTTTAGCCAATTAAATACTTCGGTAGACAATAACCCAAGAGACTCCTTTGGTGGAGCGCCGACGCAGCAATGCGGATGAGTTAGCAGACATCTAGCTTAAACTGTCAGGCAAAAGGAGGGTTGTTGGACGAATCTTTGGAGAGTCCCCTTCAGTGGGGCACCTACGTGGAGATAACCAACTGGTAAACGGACAGAGATATATGCGATAAGGCGTATATTCTCTTTTTTTATACAGAGAATTTCTTACCCTTATCGGATAGGTATTTAAGCCAATCTGCGAAAACGCAAGGAGGAAAAGAAAATGAGAATGTTATTGGTAGGAGCAGGAGCAGTAGGAGAATCCATATTACGAATTTTGAAGGCCAGGGATCCAAAATCACAATGGCTTACCCATGTTGTGGTTTCCGACTTTGATTTGGATAGGGCAAAAGAGGTTTGTGCCCATCTAGGAGAACCCCAGCGGTTTACGCCGGAATTTGTCGATGCCCACAATATTGATGCAATGGTGGAATTGATTCAGCAGTACGACTGTGATTTTGTCGCAGACGTAGCAGCGCCATTTGTCAGCAACAATATCTTTGATGCGGCATACAAGGCAAAGGCTGACTATGTTTCCATGGGAACTTGGACGGTTCCTTTTGATCCACCGGTGTACGGACAGGGTTTGGAAAATTCCTACAAGGAGTGGATGGCCGATTACAACTTCAAGGCTCATGACAAGTGGAAGGCCCAAGGAAATACTGCCTGTATTTGCCTAGGGATAGATCCTGGAGTAGTGGACGTATTTGCAAAGTTTGCAGCAGAGCATCTATTTGACCGCTTGAAGGAGATTCATGTCAAGGATGGAGGAAATCTAGAAATCCCCAATGCAGACAAGGATGCAGTGGCCTTTGGCTTTAACGTTTGGACCGTGCTAGACGAATGCTTAAATCCGAACGTAGAGTGGAGCAAGAAGGATGGCTTCAAAGTGGATAAGCCGTTTTCTGGGGAAGAGGTATTTGATATGCCCGCAGGTGTGGGATTAAATACCTTGGTGAAAATAGAACATGAAGAAACCGTATTGATGCCACGATACTTAGAACAATATGGCCTAGAAAAATGCGATTTTAAGATTGCCCTAGATGACAATTTGATCCAGGCCCTTAAATCCATCGAAGCCTTAGGGTTAAGGAACATGAACAAGATCAAGGTAGGGGATGTAGAAGTTTCTCCAAGAGATGTGGTTGCGGCAGCAGCACCACAGCCAAAAGATATTGGAGAGGAAATGGTCGGAAAGATGGTTGTAGGCGTACATTGCATAGGTGAAAAGGACGGAAAACACAGAGAAATTTTCATGTATCAGCCGTTTGACAACAAGCAGTCCATGGAGAAATGGAATATGCAGGCAGTGGTGGCACAAACCGGATTTGGTGCCGCGGTAGGAATTGAGCTTATGGGCAGAGGAATTTGGGATGGAGAAGGCGTCTTTGGACCGGAATATTTCGATCCAATTCCTTATTTGGAAATTATGGATGAAGCAGGATTTGAATATGGCCTAGTGGAGATGGATTCTCCATATAAGGCGGAGCACGATAAAAAAATGATGAAGGAAATCTTTGAGGAGGCCAAGAACAGCAAAAAATAAACAGAGTAAAGGAGGACGGATAAATGTCTCAGCAACAACATGTACACGGAGTAGCGGGGTTAAAAAAGTATGACATAAAAGTAAGCGGGATAGTCTTTATGATCTACTGTCTGGTTGCAGCAGGTGCCTTTGGTATTGAAGAAATGATTCCAGAGGCGGGCCCGGGAATGACCTTGATCTTGTTGATCATCTTCCCAGTGATTTGGGCATGGCCAATTAGTAATTTGGTTGCAGAATGTGGTTCGGTTTTGCCTTCGGAGGGAGGCGTATACGTTTGGGTCCAAAAAGCGTTTGGCGAATTTTGGGGCTTTCAAGCAGGCTGGTGGGCAACGGTATCTACCTACATCACCAATGGCGTTTATGTTGCCCTTGTTGTTGGATATACCAGGCAATTTGTACCCATGGCAGATAGCACGGCCTTTATCATTAAGGTCGCAATGATTGCCCTGTTTACGGCAATCAACTTACTTGGAATCAAGGAAGTTGGAAAGGTGAGTACGGCGTTGTCCGCATTGATCCTCCTGGCATTTTTGATGGTGGCCGTAGTGGGATTTTTAAACTGGCAAACCAATCCGGTGCTTCCTCTTGTTCCTCCGGATTATACCATTCTCGAAGGAATTGGTGGAGGAATTTGCATCTGTGTTTGGATGTACTGCGGATATGAATGTATTTCCAACATGGCCGGAGAAGTGAAAAATCCACAAGTTATTCCCAAAGGCTTATTGATTGCTATGCCACTGATTGCCGCAACCTATGTTTTGCCTACATTGGGCGGACTGGCAGCC
>JAVWKI010000136.1:0-4994 GCA_036638575.1 Anaerovoracaceae bacterium
TCCTCTCGGCATATTTTTTTGTGGATCTTTTACTTCTTCTGCACTATTGGCTATGGCGTCAAATCCCAAATAAGCAAAGAAGACTATTGCAGCCCCAGAAAATACACCCTTCCATCCAAAAGGAAGAAATGGGGTATAATTATTTACATCAATATTTTTGGCAACCAAAACAATAAATAATATGATTACCGCCAACTTAATAATTACCAAAAAATTGTTTACTACCGCGCTTTCCTTGGTACCCCTTAACTGCAATAATGCCATAATTGTAATAATAACAATCGCTGGTAGATTTACAATTCCACCACTAAAAGGATCCGCTGTCAGCGCATGAGGTAAATTCACTCCAAATACGGAGAGAATATTGTTGGCATAAGCAGACCAGCCTACAGAAATTGCAGACATGGCAACCACATATTCCAAGGTTAAACACCAACCAATAAACCAACCAAAAACTTCTCCCAGGCCTACATAGGCAAAGGTATAAGAGCTTCCCGATGCAGGAATAGAGGAGGCCAACTCCGCATAGCATATTGCTGCACAGGCACAAGCTAGTCCTGCTAAAACAAAGGATAAAATTAGTCCCGGCCCTGCATGCTCTGCTGCTGCAACACCAGTGATAACAAAGATCCCAGACCCTATAATTACACCAATGCCCATCATCGTAAGCTCAAATGCCCCTAGCGTTCGCTTCAGCTGTTCTCCCTCTTTTTTCTTCCCGATTATTGTCTCAATGGACAATTTTCTCATCATATTATTCTTCATCTCAATTTTCCCCTTATTCTATTGCAAGGTCTCCCCTGCCTTTTTAATACTTTTGATTCTTTTTATGACAGTATAACACAATATCTATAGTACTGAATATTCATCTTTTTTGAAATTTTCTTTCAATCTATTCCCAAATTTTCTTTTTTCTTTTGACAACACTTCTTCTCTCTTTGCAGAGCCTGTTCATCCCGTCCATTTTATCCCTTAAGGAAGCACTGGTTTTGTCGTTCTTCCTACAAGTCCTCCCTTTTGCTTGCCCCAACAGCAAAAAAAGAATGCAGAAAGCTTCTACATTCTTTTCTAACCAAAGGGAATTTCTCATTTCTCTTTTTATTTGTGCTTCAGGTCACTACCATAATCAGAAAACATCGTGGAGGTGTATTTTTTCAACTTCCACTCTGGGATTTGACATTTTGAACATGGTTTAATGGCCCATTTATTTCTTAGCCATCGTGCCGCCCTGGATTTTCTAGAGTCTCTTACGGTGAATGTTTTACCACAGTGAGTTGTGATAATCGCATATTCTCCCTTGATTTCAAGATTTTTGATTCCATGCAATGTCCCTGAACTAGACGGCCAAAGCTTCATTTTATCTAGCAACAAAAACAACTCTGTTCGCTTTCGATAATATCTTCGTTTATCATCATTGCTCATACCACTTACCTCCCCAGCGCCATGCCCAGCATTACCGCTGTTCCAATTTCCAAGTTATCATGAACACTACTATTCGGATATAAGGCTTCGGTCTCTTCATCAAGAGAATAAGGAATGCCCGGTGCTGCGATCAATGCTTCTTTATTTAGCAATTCTTTGTTTAGCCATGGTCCCTCCGAGGTAGCATCCGTAATTAGGGTAAAGTTTTTTATGGCTAAGGGATCTTGAATAATCGCCAAATTATTTTCTAAAGCTTCCTCCATCCGTTCCCAATGCTTATCATAAACGGTGACCTGTGCTCCCTTTTTCACAAGTAGCTCGCTCATTACCTTTCCCACTCGCCCATAACCTAGCTGTAATACTCGTTTATCTCTCAAGGTTTCCCCTTGCTGTTTGTCTAACATCCCCTCCAGCGCTAGGATGTATCCGGTTGCTGTTGCACGATCATTTTCTGCCAACGCTCGCTGGTTTAAATTCATGGCAAGATATCGGTTATCATCGGCAAAATAAACAATATCTGCACCTTCTTTTTCTGCCTCATAAAGTCCTGCTACATCCGTTTCTCCCGTAACGATAGTATGAAACCCCATCTCGGCCACTATCGCAGCAACAGAATCGGCAAAAGATCCAATAATGCCTTCCCCGGATGTTATTGGAATTACTGCAACCTTAAGCCTTTCACTAAGCCTTTGTAGGTCTTGATAAGATTTCCCACATCCTTTTGCCGCAAGCTCCACTAAATCCATCCCCGTTATTCGTTTAAACTCAATATTCCATAATGCAACGGTACTATCCATTTCCTTGATCCATTCGGTAATTAATCTCGTCATTTGATTTCTCCTTCTTGCTCATGCTTGTTGTAAAATAACAAGCCGGAAATAACGATTATCGATCCAATTACATGCCACAAGCTTGGAATTTCTCCAAAAATAATTGCCGCAAGAATTGTTGCTGAAACAATTTCAAAGGTTTCCCAAGCAGAAACATAAAGAGAGGTTACATAGCCAAAGCTCCAATTCAGGACGGCATGGGAACCGATTTGACAAAAAATTGCCATGACAATCAACCAAAACCAGTCCATCTGCGGATAACCACCAAATGGTGTTTTCGTTATCAACATTCCCACTGCAAAACAGAACAGGCAACTAGAAAACACCAGTAAAATATAGGTTCCGGAAGGCACTCTCCTTCGAAGAGCGTTGCCCATTACAAAGTATAGCCCAATAAATATGGCGGTAAGAATAGCCATTACATCACCATAAATATTTTCTGCCGCAAAAGAATAGTCAAAGCCGGCAATTAAGGTCCCTCCGGCTAAGGCAATGACAATGCCAACAATCGCTTTCCAACTCACCTTTTTTTTGAAAACAAAAATTGTTGCAACCAGAACGACTAGAGGATGCAGTGCCCCCAAAGTAATGGCACTGGCAATGGTTGTTTCGTTTACCGCAGTGAACCAAGAGTAAAAATGGCCAAAGAGAAAGGCTCCGGATAAAAAGCAAAGTGCATAATCCTTTTTCTTCACCTTTTTTAACGTATCCCGATGACGAACAAGTATGGGAACCGCAAAAAATGGTAAGGCAAAGACCAAACGATAAAACCCTATTGCCATTGCATCTGCTGTAATAATTTTTCCTAAAATTCCTGATGTCGATCCCAAAATCACTGCAAGGACAACAACATATTTCGCATTTCTTTGTGCTATATTCATCTTTTCTCCTATAACTTCAACGGAATTCCATCTAGGTAACCCGTGCTTTTCCCTGCTCTCTTAATGGTCCGATATTCTCCTTTAATCATGGCAATTCTCTCAATTCCAAACCCTATTCCTACCCAAGTATCAAAAATACCCCACTGGGCATCTAAGGAATGTGGGCCATAGGCACCTGAAGCAATCTCTATGCCATCCACCTCGATATCCATTGTCTCTCCATAAACCGCTGATTTTTCTACAACAAGTTTATAGTCATTGATCCCCACAGCAGCCATAGCCTCTTTGGCAAAATCATGAAGCCGCTCTAATTGTTCTCCTTCTGCCACACCTGCAAGCTCAACCATATTGAGCATAGTAAACTCATTCATGTGCTGTGCCCCTTGAGACTCCTTACGGAAGCAAGAGCCCGCTTCAAAAATACGTACTGGCTCATTGGTTATCTTGTGAATGTCTCTCATTAAACCGTAAAGGTTCGGTGCCAACATGGGGCGTAAACATTTTTTTCCGCCGACCCAAAAAACCTGTTCTCTCAATGCATTCCCTGAAGTTATGCTCATCTTATCTAACTGCTCGGAGGTAATTATCGTGGGCGTAGCAACACGAGTAAATCCCGCATCTCCCGTAAGCCAATCAGATAAGTCCTGCTCCACCCTCAGTGACAGGGGAACATGCTCTACCTGCATTAATGCTTCAAGCTTTTTTCGATTTTCTTTGACTAAATTCCCTTCCAATGCTTTAAATGCTTTATTTCGCTCTTCTACGGTTTCATAAGTGCTCTCCACGATATGCTCTTCTGCATTTAAGTCTGTTAATCGTTGTGATTGTGCTATCGTAAATTGTTCAGACATGCCTTTACCTCTTCTCTTTTTTTGTTTAATTCTTCTTCTGTCTTTGCCTTGTTTATCAATGTAAATCGACTTTCTTTTCGCCCTTCTTCATCGTCAGTAATTACCTCTTCTGCACCATAAGCCCCTTCCAGATAACGCAATACTCCCCCTTGGGTCATAATATGCTCTCCCTCTCCATGAAGATTTCCCTCTACAAGAAGATAATGTTCAAAGGCAGCATAGCTTTTTTCTTCCTGATATTCTTGTTTAAACTCCCCGAAACAGAAAAGGTCATAGAGCTCCTGAATCAAGTTCATTCCAGAAGTATGATAAACCGCTGTAGGCGTTTGGCTAGGCACTCTAGCGTCAATTTCCAACAGCTTAAATTCACCCTTGTGGTCAATCACTTCTAAGTCCATAATACCATGAAGCGCTAGAATTTCCGCAAGTTTTTTTGCCATCTGTTCAAAAGCTTCAGCCTGCTCTTTTGTAATATCACAAGGAGATGTGACCATTTTACAATCATAGCCTTCGTCCATATGAATCTTTGTTACTTCATAGGTTCGATAATTTCCAGGCTTTCCAATTACTTCAATTGAATAGGATGGTCCTTCTAAGTATTCCTGTACGATATAGCTTCCCTTATGATAAAGCAAATACTGCTTCAAGGCGGCTTCCGTTTCAAAATAGGTCACTCCATGGCTTCCACTTTCATTATCCGGCTTGGCAATATAAGGTGCTTCTCCTTCTGGATAATATCTTGGAGAAGGGATTTGATGATCATGAAAAAGTCTATCCGACATAAACTTTGAAGAGGAAATTTTGTAAGCAGCTAAATCAAAAGCATAGATAAATCCATGTTCCTCTGCAAGCTTCTCTAACCCTTCAAGGACTTCGTCGTTTTCTAAGGTGGGCAAAACCATATCCGCAAGCTTTAATTCTTCTATAATCCTTGGTTCTCCACCAAGAACATCTCCACAGACAAATCTGCTACAAATCTTCGCAGCCGGTGCCTCTGGATTTTTATCAAT
>JAVWKI010000137.1:0-4940 GCA_036638575.1 Anaerovoracaceae bacterium
ACTGGTGTCCTTAATTCACTTCCCGATTATTCCGGGAGTGCCTTTCCTTGAATATGATCCGGCGGACATTCCGATTCTTATTGGAACCTTTGCCTTTGGCCCTATTGCGGGAATTCTGATTACCATTGTTACCTCAGTTCTTCAAGGGGTTACGGTAAGCGCGGCCAGCGGACTTTATGGGATTCTTATGCACATCATTGCAACGGGTGCCTTTGTACTGGTTGCGGGACTGATTTACCGAGGAGAAAAGAGCAGAAAGAAGGCGATTATTGCCTTGGCTTGCGGAGTTCTTGCCATGACGGCGATCATGATTCCGGCGAATATTTTTATTACGCCATACTTCATGGGTGCGCCAAGAGAAGTGGTTATGGCCATGCTTCCGGGCATTGCACTGTTTAACCTAGTAAAAGCGGGAATAAACGGTACAGTAACCTTTTTGCTATACAAAAAGATTTCCAAGTTCTTGCACAAATAAAATTAGTCATCAATGCCTTAGTTCAGCCTCAAGAAGTTCTACCTTGAGGCTGTTTTTTTATCGGGGAGAAAAATTGCAGATGGGGATCATTTGTGCTAAAATGAAGGTTATGAGAGAAATATATATAAACAATGAGGCGGAAACTGAGGCATTCGGTTTGGCGCTGGGAAGAGAGCTTGCGGCCGGAGATGTTCTTGCCTTAATCGGGAATCTGGGAACCGGAAAAACCGCATTAACAAAATACATTGCAAAAGGACTTGGAATAGAAGAACGAATTACAAGCCCTACATTTACTATTGTCAGAGAGTATCATCAGGGGAGACTACCTCTTTATCATTTCGATGTGTACCGGGTAGAGGACCCGGAAGAGCTTTTTGAGATAGGCTATGAGGAATACTTTTACGGAAAAGGGGTTTGTGTTATTGAGTGGGCAGATCAAATCCAAGAGCTGCTCCCTGAACACACCAAGGTGATTTACATTGAATACGGTAGGGAAGAAGGAGAAAGGATATATAAATGCACATTTTAGCCATAGAGACTACCGGACCGTATTGTTCGGTTGCAATTCTTGACCATGAGGAAAATATTACAGAGGTTTCAGGAAAGGATGTCTTAAATCATCTGCAAACCTTGACACCGATGATTCAGCAGGCACTGGAAGAGTGCCAATTGCAATTAAGCGATATAGATGTAATTGCAGTATCTGTAGGCCCTGGTTCCTTTACGGGAATCCGAATTGGTGTGTCTACAGCAAGAGCGCTATCTCAAGTAACCGGAATCAAATTAATGGAAATCCCTACCTTGCTTGCCTTTGGTTGTAGCCAAGGAGAAGCCCATCAGGTGGTTTGCCCGATATTTGATGCCCGAAGAAATCAGGTCTATGCCGGTGCCTATAGAAATTTTGAGGAACTGGTTCCGGGAGGTCCTTATTTGCTTGATGAGTTTTTGGAGAAGCTAGAGGGCTATGATGATTTGGTGTTTATGGGCGACGGGTTAAAGGCCTATGGAGAAGCCATCAAGGCCTGTGCAGGGGAGAGAAAAATTACCTTTATTGAGGAATCTCAACGTGCTGGTGCGGTTTGTGAGATGGCAAGAGATTTATTGTCGGTAAAGCCTCTGTTGGATTACAATGACCTAGAGCCAAACTATATGCGCCTACCTGAGGCGGAGCGTAAGCTTAAGGAAAAATCCGGAGGGAAGTAATGGGAGAAATTACAGTAAGACAGGCGGAAAAAGGGGATGTTGCTGCTTTGGCAGACTTAGATCGCCGCTGTTTTTCCGCACCTTGGAGTGAAGAATCCTTCCGCAAAGAGATAGAAGAAAACAACATTGCCTTTTATATTGTAGCAGAGCTTGCGGGAAAGATTGTCGGTTACGCAGGGCTTTGGTGGATTGCCAACGAAGGGCATATTACCAATGTTGCTGTGGATTCCCAATATCGGGGAAAGGGACTTGGGACAGTTATTCTAGAAACCTTGATTGGGTTTACTTCGGAAGAGGGGATTGAGGAATTTACCCTGGAGGTACGTCCTAGCAATGAACCTGCCCTTGCCCTTTATGAAAAATTTGACTTTTGCGTGGAAGGCAGAAGGCCGAAATATTATGAAGATAATGGAGAGGACGCCTTGATTTTATGGCGTAGAAAAGTGTAACAAATGAAAAACGGAAAATTATTGACCTTGGCCATCGAATCTAGCTGTGATGAAACCTCCATCGCGGTTGTAGCAAATGGCAGAGAGGTATTATCAAATATTATCGCTTCCCAAATTGATATTCACAAGCTTTATGGGGGCGTGGTGCCGGAAATTGCATCAAGACATCATTTGGATAACATCAACCGTGTGGCAGATGAGGCCTTGGCAGAAGCCGGGGTTCGCCTTGAGGAAATTGATTTAATCGGGGTGACCTATGGCCCGGGACTGGTGGGCGCCTTGCTCATTGGGATTGCTACAGCAAAAGCCTTTGCTTTGGCTACAGGAAAACCCCTTGTAGGGGTACATCATATCCAAGGACATATTAGTGCAAACTATATTCAGTACAAGGAGCTTGAGCCGCCTTTTATGGCATTGATTGTTTCCGGAGGGCATACCAGCCTTGTGGATGTAGAAGATTATAATACTTGTAAGGTTCTTGGCAGCACCAGAGATGATGCGGTGGGAGAAGCCTATGACAAGGTTGCCAGAGTTTTGGGGTTAGGTTATCCGGGAGGGCCGCTAATTGACAAAATTGCCAAAGAGGGCAATCCGGAAGCGGTGGCGTTTAAACGGGTATTTTTGGAAAAAGACTCCTTTGATTTCAGCTTTAGCGGAATCAAAACCGGCGTACTGAATTATATTCATAACCGCCAACAGGCAGGGGAGGAAGTTCATGTTCCGGATGTTGCGGCAAGCTTTCAGCAGGCAGTATTGGATGTGATTGTTGCAAAGGCAATGGATGCGGCAACGGCAATGAACAAGGATAAGCTGGTGATTGCAGGCGGTGTTGCGGCAAACAGCAAGCTGAGAGCAATGCTTTCGGAAGCCTGCGAGAAAAAAGGGATTACTTTATATGTGCCGGATCCTATTTTGTGTACGGATAACGGTGCGATGATAGGCTGTGCGGCATATTATAAATATATGGCGGGACAGGTAGACGATTTAACTTTAGATGCGGTGGCGAATTTAGCGATATGATTATTTTAAGTGCAAAAGAAATTACAAAAGAATATGGAATCGATACCATCCTATCCAATGTTTCTTTTCATGTTAATGAAGGAGATAGGGTGGGAATTATCGGCGCAAATGGAGCGGGAAAAACGACCTTGTTGAAAATTTTAACGGGGGAAATGCCTTGCGAATCGGGAGAAATTTTTATTTCTCAGGAAACCACTATTGGCTACTTGAAGCAGCAAGATGGCTTTGATTCGGGGAACACCATTATTCAGGAAGCGGAAAAAATCTTCGATGAATTGAAGCAAATGGAAGAAGAAATGCTGGAGCTTTCGGCATTGATTCCTCAGCTTGCCGGTAGCCCGGATCAAGAGGATTTGCTGCATCGATATGATCGAATGGTGACCGAATACGACAGAAGAGGGGGATATACCTACAAAAGTGAGCTTCGCGGGATTTTAAACAGCATGGCCTTCACGGAAGACCAGTATGATAAACCCATTGCAAAGCTAAGCGGAGGAGAGCGCACCAGATTGTCTCTAGCCTTGCTCTTGTTGAAAAAACCAAACCTCCTATTTTTGGATGAGCCCACCAACCATTTGGACATCGGGACCTTAAAGTGGCTAGAACAATACCTAAAGTCCTACAAAGGAACCATTATGCTGGTCAGTCACGATCGATATTTCCTAGATCAGACGGTGAATCGAATCTTTGAAGTAGAGAATCATAAATTATATAAATATGAAGGAACTTATTCTCAATATGCGGAAAAAAAGCGCGCAAGGCGAGAAGAAGAGCTGAGAAAATATCAAAGTCAGCAAAAAGAAATTGAAAAGCAAGAAGAAATTGTTCGCAGATTTAAAGGCCATGGAACAGAAAAACTGGCAAAACGAGCAGCCAGCAGAGAGAAAAAACTAGATAAAATTGAACGAGTTGCTCGTCCTGAAGGGGAACATGGCAAGATGAAAATTCGCTTTCGAGAGAAATTTCAAAGCGGGAAGGATGTTATCCAGGCAGAAGGACTGGCCAAAAGCTTTGGGTATGGCAGAAATAAAGTGGAGCTGTTTCACCAAGTGGATTTCGACATTAAACGAGGCGAACGCATTTGCATTGTCGGCCCCAATGGAATTGGAAAAACGACCTTAATGAAAATGATTATGGGGGAAACGGAAGCCAATGCGGGCTATTTGAAAAAAGGACATAACGTAAAATTTGGCTATTACGATCAGGGGCAGCGGCTGCTTAATGAGGAAAACACCGTAATTGAGGAGCTTCAGGAGGCCTACAGCATCTATTCCGATACAGAAATGCGATCCATTTTAGGACGATTCTTGTTTAAAAACGATACGGTATTTCTTCCCATTAAGGCACTGAGCGGGGGAGAAAAAGCAAGGCTGTCCTTGCTGAAGCTGATGCTTAGCGGAGCCAATGTATTGATGCTAGACGAGCCCACCAACCACCTGGATATTGATTCCAAAGAGATTTTCGAGGATGCACTTTTGGATTTTCCGGGGACCAGCTTGGTGGTCAGCCATGACCGATATTTTTTGTCCAAGGTTCCCACAAGAATTGTAGAGCTTGGTCATGAGGGATTGACAAACTTCCTGGGGAAATATGACTACTATGTAGAGAAAAAACAAGAAATTCAATCAGGGAAGAAGTACTTGCAGGAAATGGCTAAGGATGGAGAGGTGCAAGAAGAAACTAGCACACAAGAGCTTACTGCAGCCCAAGAACGAAAACAAAAGAAGGAAGAAGAGGCAAGGCAGCGAAGAATCGCCAGAGAAAAGGCTCAGCTAGAGCAGGAAATTGAAGAG
>JAVWKI010000138.1:0-4918 GCA_036638575.1 Anaerovoracaceae bacterium
TTCATCTTTTCCCCCCGGCCTTTCGTCTATTCCTCCACGTGTGCCTCAAAGCGACATACTCTAGAACCCGTTGCCCAGCAGTCAATCTCTGTAACAACATAATTCTTCTTTGTATACACCTTTAACACTCCCGCCAAGAAACCCTCATCATAGTTACATACCGTCTCACCGGAAATCGGAAGCCCTGAACAATCTAAATCTTCCCCAATAGTCAGCATTGCCTCTCCCGTTTCCTTATCAAATTTTTCTATACGCAAAATTCCAATTTTGCTCTTTTCCAGCACCTCTTGTAGATGGGCAAGAAACTCGTTTAATGGAAGGTTAAGATCCAGTAAGTGGTTGGCAAATTCCTTCCCCGCCAGCTCCCCTGCATCTCTAAAAATCTCAATGGTCGTATTATTACCAAATCGTTTGGCCAGCTCATCCTTGATGGTATATTGAAGCAGTCGATAAACAAATACCGGCATATCTTCCCCCAAATTTCTTCTGCCATCAACAACATCGCCTATAGATTCCCATGAAAACTTATTTTCATCTTGACTTTTAAAAATATCTAGCATCATGCTCTCCTCCATTTAACTCTCTTTCGAGAATACCACAACTTCTCTTTTCCTCTTTTGAATTTCTATGCAATTATCCCCTTTGCACGGTTCAATTCAAAATTTTCTAATTTATTATTACTATTATATCAGTTTCAATATTTCTTTACAATTCTTTTATTCTCCCCTTATTTCACTCACTTAATCCGAATAAAATAGTGTATTTAGACCTATTATACCTACGTGCTCTAAAAAAAAACAGCAGCCTAGGTAGGTCCTAAAACCCTTCCTGGCTACTGGATTTTTCTCAATATTTATGCTTATTTTTTATGCACGCCTTTTCTTTGCCGCTGTCATGCCCATCACGACCAAGGTGCCTGAAGCGATTGCCATAATCAGAAACAGTCGGTGATGATTGTCATCTCCGGTTTTGCTCGTTCCCGCTGCTCCTGGCGTTTCACTTCCTCCAGTTCCCCCTTCATCCGGCTTAGGTAAGGGATCCGGTCCCAGAGATCCTTTTTTGAAGGTCACCTGAAGCTGGTTTCCCTCATTGTTTATTTCCTCTGCAGTAAAAATTAAGTTTTTCACCTGTGGGGTTACGTCCGTCCCACCATAAAGCACTTTGTTCACTTCATAGCCACTATCCGGAATAAGCTTATAGCTTTGTGCCTTTAGTCGCTCAACTGCTACCATGGTTTTTCCCGTATAACCCACTCCGTCTATTTCTACCGCTCCCCCAGAGCCCACCTCTATGGCTACCTTATGGGTGCTTGGAACTTCTGCCTTTAGGGGCATAGACTGCTCTGCTGCCTCTACAGAAAACGGAAACAGGGTAAACATCAGCAAACACAGAATACTGAGGCTAAGTAAGGTTTTCTTCTTCAATCGTTGCCTCCTTTCCTTTTCACGCATTGCTTAACACTAAACAATTTTGGCTTCAAAGGTAATTGAACCTTCATAGGTTCCCGCCTTTGCTGCCTCCCAAGCTGCCTTTACAATATTTACAGAAAGCTGTATGCTTTTTCCTGCATCTGCTGAGGCTAGGCCGTCTCTTAGCTCCGCCTCGCTCCAAGAGTCACTGGTAAAGGTTGCTGCACCATTCTTTAGGGTATAAGGAATCTCCTTAGTTTTGTCCGTTGCCACCTGCAAAGGATTTGCCGTTGCCGTTACCGTAAGCTTCTGATCGGCATTTATATTTCCGCTTGCCTTTAGCTTGCCACTTAAATTTGTAGTTTCCGCTCCAAAGGCAATGGTTGTCGCCGCTGGAATAGTTAAGGTATAATCTGCCTTTACTGTAGTGGTTATATTGGTCGTTTCTGCAGCAAAAGCAGAGGTGCCCATTGCCCCTACCATTAGAATTCCCATTACTCCGGCCAATAATTTTTTCTTCATTTCCTTCTTCTTCATTTGATTTTCTCCCTTTCCTCAATGTTCAGATTAAACTTTTTTGAACATCCTGATTAACGTACTGTAACTGCACCTTCAAAGGTCATGGTTCCGGTATAGGTTCCTGCCTTTACACTTTTTCCTCCTGCACTATCCTGAAGCTTTGCAAAGATCAGTTCACCGGTCAATGTGCCCACTGGTGTTATACTGGTATCTTGAAATTCTGCTACCACGCTACCATTGATTAAGGCTGTTTTTGCACTGTTGGTCACCGCTGAAGTAACTGTAGTTTTTGTATCTCCTACTCTTTCTAAGGTTACTTTTCCGTCGGTAATCCCTGATTTCACCTTAACTTGTACTTTTTCTGTTGGCGCCGTATTTACTGCACTAACCCCTACTGTTGCCTTTGTCTCAGCAGCAGTCTCACTTAACTCTACCGTTTTAGGGATATTCAAGGTGTAGGTACTGGCCTTAGTATGCTGAACCGTCGTAGAACCTTCTTCGGCAAAAGCGACCGTACTCATTGCCCCCACCATCAAGATTCCCATTACTCCGGCCAGTAATTTTTTCTTCATTTCCTTCTTTTTCATCTTATTTCTCACTACCTTTCCTTCTATTCTCACTTCTTTAATTTAATACATTTATGGTTAATTTTATTTCAGACCCGTTAAGGGGTGTCTGCTCTTTGTCCATGGTAAAGCATTCATACTTTAACACCGCATCCTTGTATTCTCCTGCCGCTAATTCTTGGGTTAGGCTAATCTGATGAAATCCTTTGCCCGGCTCTACCAAGCCTGACTGCCAAACCTTGGTTCCGTCAGGAAGATAAAGAGAAAATTTAAAGTAGCAAGTATTTTTTTCCGGGTTATACAAATTTACTGCCTGCTCCTTTGTTCCCGCCTTGAAGGTCATCATATCAAAACCGGGAATATCAATGGTATCCGTATTTTTTTCACCGGTATAGGTTCCTTCTTCTCCCGACCAAGGCTGGGCATTTTCATCTGTATTTACACCGGTTCCAAACCATTTATTCCAGTTTAGTCCCAAAACAACCCCACCTGCAACCAGTAGCAAGACCAATAGAATTAAGCCAATCTTTTTTCCTACATGATTCATATACTCTGTCTCCTCTATTTGATTTTTGAATAAGCTGCGGAAAAAACTAAGGCTCCGCTATATGTCCCTGCCAGAATCGTGCCACCGCTTGCCGCTACCGGTTCTCCAATAGCTAAGGTAACGCGATCGTCCTTCTTGGTGAAGGCTGCGATTTTATCTCCTTTTTTCACCGGTTTATCACCTACCTTGATCAAGGACTTAATTTGCTCACTCTTGCCTTCACGGGTTAAGGTTAGCATACCATCGCTTCCTAAGTGATCGCCCTTTGCCACAATATCAATCTGCCCATCTGCACCAATGGAAAAGTCTTTGGTCTGATCCATTTCAATGGTTATGGCATTTCCAGAGGTAGCCGTTTTTGGTATGCTCAAGGTATAGGTCGCCCCAGTAGTGTAGGTTTCTGCACTAACCGCTGAAGACTCTCCATAATATTGATTTCCTTCATACTTGGTATAAACCGTATAAGGCTTGCCTGCCTCTAGTCCGGTAAATGTATTGGACTCCTGCCAAGTTTTGCCGTCAAGACTATACCTAGGGTTTACTGCACCTACCCCCTCATCTTCAACCAATTGGGTGAGGGTAATGCTGTCTGTCGTCGCATTTAATCCTGCAATTACAGGCTTTGCCTCATTTGTGATTTTGGTTCCGGCGAAGGTTCCTTTTCCGCCTACTTTTCCTCCATTCTTGATGGTTCCGTTGTTGGTCAGGTTTCCATTGTTTAAAATTTCCACCTGATTGACCAAGGTCCCCTCATTGAGTAGTTCTCCATCATTGGTCAGCTTACCTTCCAAGGTGATCTGACTGGCCTCAGGAATCGTCAAGATTTCACCTGCAGCAAGAACAACTTCTCCACTAAGGGTTTGCGCTTTATATATGGTCCCCTGGTTCCCTTCAAAGATGATTCCACTCCAGTTTGCTTTGTTCGTTTGATCTGAAATGCTACTAGCACGGATAAATGCTGTTCCTCCGTCTGTGGTGGCAAAAGTTCCGCCAGTTCCTCCGTACTCATCACCGATTCCGGCAGCAGAAGTTCCTCCTTGGGCGCTTACGGTTCCACCGCTAATGGTCGTGGTTCCACCGCCACCGCCCATAAATCCACCGCCGATTCCGGCAGCAAAGTCTCCACCCTGAGCTTTTACCGTTCCGCCACTGATGATCGTGGTTCCACCAGCGCCTTGGTAGCCTCCGCCGATTCCAGCACCATATTGACCTGCCCTTGCAGTTACTGTTCCCCCACTAATGGTGACTGTTCCTCCAGCTCCCATATTTCCGCCACCAATTCCAGAAGCATTCGTAGTGCCTTGAGCAAGGATGGTTCCGCCCTCTATGGTAACTGTTCCGCAGCTACCCAAGAAGCCACCACCGATTCCGGCACCATTCTCTCCGCCATCTGCCTGCAAGCTTCCCTTACTTTCTTTGGTAATCAACAGGCTACTTCCCCCAAGGACTTGTAAGCCTGCACTATCCATACCACCTTTGAGGGTATTGGTACTTCCCTCTGCTAGGGTAAGGTTTAGGGTTGCTCCAGATCCAATTAGTAGTGGCTGGTCCTGACCTCCATCGACACGTTCAATATTTACGCCATTTAAGGTAAGGTTGGCCGTGATGTTATCTGAGATTTTAATTTTGTTTTCGCTTTTATTGGCGACTTCTTTATTTTTAATCACCAGCGGTGTTTCCGTCAGAATGATCAGGCTTTTGCTTCCCTCATCATATTGATAATCTATATCCTTGTCACCACCTTCAACCAGTAGATCTCCGCAAAGAACCGGTTTCGGCTTATAAGCGGTATATTGATCTGCCCTTAATCCAGTAACACCGCCTTTGGTCAGCTCATATACCCAGCCCTTATCTACATTATTCCAGGTTCCCTTTGA
>JAVWKI010000139.1:0-4887 GCA_036638575.1 Anaerovoracaceae bacterium
GCGTAAATACAAGCCAAATCATCCGACTTAATTTCTGCCCCGATTGCAGTCATCCGTTTTACAAATTCATCTCTTGCCATATGCGCTTCCGGCGAAAGCGAATATCTTGTAATTCCGCCATGGCCTGCATCACCAAAAGTTGAAAAAGTTTTGATTTTGTCTGCCATGCTATTTACATCACATTTGTACATTTTGTTGCCTCCTTGTATATTTATATTCATTTATTAATATAGTTTCTATACGAGCCATTTTTTGTTTTGTAACTGGTTACATTTATAAATATATCATATTTTCAGAAAATTGCAAGGTTTTATTACCAATCTAATTTTAATTTATTTGCGGGACAAGTAAATGTGCAAAGACCACATCCATTGCACAGGGGCTCCTCCACAACAATCGTCCCTTTCTCTCTAGAAATTGCCCCATACATACAGGATTTTAAACATTTATCGCAGTCGATATCACAGGGAACACTCCCCACTGTACTGGTTGCCGGTTCTATCCTCATTTCATCAAAAGATACTAGTTTGCTTAAAGCTTTCCCTTTTATTGCGGTTACAGAATCAATTCCCTGTGCATTACAGTACTCCTCAAAATCATGGACAATTTCGGTGATTTTTTCCGGTCCCTCTATCATTACCGTCGTTCCGATTTGCACCACAGCTGCCCCCAGCATCATATACTCCAAGGCATTTTTGTAGCTTTCAATTCCGCCTATTCCGCAAATGGGAATGTCCACTGTTTGTGCAATGGTTGCCACTGAGGCTAGGCCCAAGGGACGAATGGGCGGGCCTGAATATCCCCCATAGGTTGCAAGAGTTGGTGTCGCCGTTTCAATATCCACGCTTAAAATAGAACGCACCGTGTTGATGGCACTTACCGCTGAGCCTCCTGCCGCCCTTACTGCCTTGGCCACCCTAGAAATATTGGTTGTATTTTGAGAAAGCTTAACCATCACGGGAATATTTACATAAGACACAACCTCCTTGGTCATTTCAAAAACCGTATCCGGATGAGAAGCAATTACCTCTAAAGATTCCCACATGGGATTAGAAACGCTGATTTCTATGGCATCTGCACCAAATCGCTCCATCTTTCCTGCAAGATAGGCAAGCTCTGAGGGAGTGCTGGCAGAAACACTGGCAATTACCACACCGCCACCGCTTTTGGCAATTTCCATCTCTCTTTCCCAGCCCTCAATTTGCACATCGGAATACAGCCGAATATTTTGTGCACCTTGCCCATCATAGGCAATTCTCGGCCGTACATCCGCCAAGGCATCACTGACAATGCTTTCTGTCACCACCGCCCCGGCACCCGCATCAAGACACCGCTTAATACTCTTGCCATCTCTTCCCCATGGCCCGGCTGCTACAATAATCGGATTCGCAAGTTCTAAACCTAAAAATTCAGTATTTACCATTAAAACATCTCCCCAATTCTTTCCTTATGTCCGCAAGATTTTCTTATTTTTAGTTTTGTCTGAAGTAAAATTTGTCGATTATTCTCTTCCTCTTCCCCTTCGATAAGATCAAAAAGTAACCTTCCTCCGTAAACCCCCATTTTGTGTAAGGGGACATCAATGGTGGTTAGCTTAGGCTCAACCAAGTTGGCTAGACGAATATTATCAAAGCCCACAACCGCAACCGCATCAGGAATAGAAATCTCCATTCCCTTAATGGCGTCCATGGCCCCAAGGGCAATCTGATCTCCTGTTGCAAAGATTCCGTCGGGAGGCTCGGCCAGCTCCATTAGCTTTTTTGCACCAAGATATCCTCCCTCTACAGAGTTTTCTACCTCCATAATGTAATCTTCCCGTTGAGGAAAATGGCTTTCTGCCAAGACCTCTCGGTAGCCTTCCACCTTGTCCCGGTTTTCTGATCCGGGATTATTCCCCACAAGAATCGCAATTTTTTTTCGGCCATTTCTCACCAAATGAGAGACCGCAGTTTTTGCCCCCTGATTACAATCCACCCGAACTGTACTCAGCCCCGGATTAAATTTACTGGCACCCACAAAAACGATGGGTACATTTTGCTCCATGGCATTAAGAATGGCCTCTTCCCCTAAAGTTGAAGAAATTAAAATGATTCCGTCCACACGTCTTTTAATCAGCTGCTCCAAATATCGGCGTTCTTTTTCTTCGTCTTCTTCAGCATTGCACATAAAGGTAATATACCCTTTTTGATGTGCAACATCTTCCACGCCTTTTGCTGTTTCCATGTGTACGGAATCTAAAATATGCGGAATCATAAGACCGATAGTCCCGGTCTTATTGAAGTTTAGCCCTCTGGCAAACCAGTTTGGGGTATACTCTTCTTCCGCAATAATCTTTTCTATTTTTTCTCTTGTCTTTGCCGCTACGCTTTCGGGATGATTTAACACCCGAGAAACGGTGGCAACCGAAACTTCCGCTCTCTTTGCAATTTGTCTGATATTCATCTTTTGTGCCTCCGGTGTTCGTTTTCAGAATATTCTATTCCCATTATCCCACCTTCTTTAGCAACTTTCAATAGCAAAATCGCATCTGCTCGGTTCGCTTTTGTTTTTTATTCTTCGATAATTGTAATTGTCTTGATTACCTGTGGCTCTTTTGGCTTATCGTTCATTCCGGTTTTTACGCTGACAATCTTATCTGCCGCTTCCATTCCTTCTGTAACTTTTCCAAAGGCTGCATACTGTCCGTCAAGATGCGGAGATTTTGCAACCATAACAAAGAACTGTGAACCTGCTGAATTTGGGTTCATGGATCTTGCCATGGAAAGAACGCCTCTATCATGTTCTAGGTTGTTTTCAAAGCCGTTATCGGTAAACTCTCCGTCAATGCTATAGCCCGGGCCACCCATTCCGCTTCCCTGTGGGCATCCGCCTTGGATCATAAATCCCGGAATTACACGGTGAAAGATCAAACCATCGTAAAACCCTTCATTGGCAAGCTTCGCAAAGTTTTCTACTGTTTTTGGTGCAATTTCCGGATAAAGTTCACCCTTCATTACATCGCCGTTTTCCATTTCAATTGTAAATTTCATTGTTTTTTCCTCCATTTTTCTTATTTTCTTATTTTCTTATTTTGTATGCATTATAATCATCAAAATCTTCTTCAAAAAATCTCCAAAGCTCGTCTCGGAGACAGCTTGGATACAAAACCTCTACCTTGCAGATCTCCTCTCTGCTCATAAACTTAATTTTGCGCAAAACCTGATGTTCTCCATCAAATTCCGGGTCTGCACCTAGCGCCAATGTCCCTCCGGTGATTTCTGCCTCGAAATAATTGACAAATCTTTGCTCTCCATCTTCCTTAATCTGCTCAATATGCCAAATGAGTTTTCCTACACGAATATCTAAACCGGTTTCTTCCTTCACCTCCCGTACTGCTGCACGCAAGGAAGTTTCTCCCGGCTCAATGGCACCTCCCGGCACCATCCAAATGTCCCTGTCTTCATGATGCTGACAAACCATTAGGATTCTTTTTTCTTCGTCTTGTATGACGACTCTCACTCCGCCTATCCACATATTAACGCTCCTAAACTCCCCATTACGATGGTCAAAATGATGGGGTTCACCTTAAACTTTCCAGCCAATATCACCGTTGCAAGGAAGATCCCACAAGGAATCAGCTCAACAGCTCCTTCACGAACCAAAACCGTCTCTGCCAAGAAAACCACCGCTGCTGCAATCAGTCCAACGGTTGCCGGCCTGATTCCCATGAATACGCCTTGCATCCCTTTGCTTTCTTTGTATTTTTCCAAAAACTTCATCACCACAAGAATGATGATAAAGGAGGGTAGTGCAACGCTGATGGTTGCTACAGCTGCACCCCAAAACCCTGCATAAGCTTGACCGACATAGGTCGCCGCATTAACCGCTATAGGGCCTGGTGTCACCTGAGAAAGGGCCACTAAATTGGAAAATTCTTCTGTATCCATAATCCCAAAGGTTTGTACACTTTGGAAGATCAGCGGAAGCATAGCAACCCCGCCGCCAAAGCCAAACAAGCCGATGCGGAAAAATATGGTGAACAGATAAACATAACTCATCGCGGCACACCTCGTTTCCCTGTCCGTAGGCAATGATAAATTACCCCGGCAATGGCTGCCGCCAAAATTGCCCAAATGGCAGTAATTCTAAATATGGCAATGACCACAAAGCATACCCCTGCCACGGCCCAAGGGAAGACTCCCTTGAGAATCTTTTTCCCCATGTTGTAAGCCGTTACCGTAATCAAGCCGCAAACCGCTGCTTTGATTCCCACAAATGCACCATCAAGATAAGGATTTCGTCCTACCGCATCCAGCAAGGTTGCCATAATTAAAATAATGACAAAGGAGGGCAAGATTACACCAAAGGTTGCTGCCAAGGCGCCTTTTACCTTCATTTTGCTGTTCCCGATATAAGTTGCCGTATTGATGGCCACCACTCCCGGAAGGGATTGACTCACTGCAATGCAGTCCACCATCTCCTCTTCACTGAGCCACTGCCTATCCTTTACTACCAGTCGTTCAATTAACGGAATCATTGCCATTCCTCCCCCGATGGTAAATAGGCCAATCTTAAAAAACGAAAAAAACAAATCAAATAGTATTTTTGCGGTTTGTCTTTTGCTCATGGATTTATCCGTGTCTTTCTTCATTCACCAGCTGAATTGCTGCTGCCAAAGCTTCCTCTGCTGCAATCTCTGTCTTGTCTGCATCTCTTCTCAGCTTGTATTCTACCAGTCCGTCAACTGCGCCTCTTCCTACCGTAATTCTAACCGGAATACCCAAAAGATCCGCATCCTTAAATTTAACCCCCGGTCTTTCTTTTCGATCATCCAGAAGTACATCTACACCTGCACTTTGCAGTGAAGTATAAAGGCTTTCTCCTAGCGCTGCCTGTGCTTCATCGTCT
>JAVWKI010000140.1:0-4855 GCA_036638575.1 Anaerovoracaceae bacterium
CAACACCTTTGGGCATATTGATGAAGCTATGCCTACATTTTGTATTCCCAATTTGACCAAGTTGGGTTTTTGTCATATTGATGGCGTAGCAAAAGTCCTTCCCGCAGGAAGGGCGCCGATAGGTAGCTATGGCAGACTTTCTGAACAATCAAAAGGGAAGGATACCATCACCGGTCATTTTGAATTAATGGGAATCGAAACAAAGACACCCTTCAAAACCTATCCTGACGGCTTTCCGCAAAGCTTTATTGCAGACTTTGAAGCCGCCATTGGACGTAAGGTGCTAGGAAACTATTCTGCTTCCGGCACAGTAATTATTGAAGATTTAGGTCCAGAACATGAGGCAACAGGAGCACCTATCGTCTATACCTCAGCAGACAGCGTATTCCAAATTGCGGCGAACACACAAGTTCTACCCCTAGAAGAGCTCTACCGCATCTGTGAAATCGCACGAAAAATGTTGGTAGGAGATCTTGCCTGTGGCCGAGTAATTGCAAGACCTTATCTCCTTGAAGACGGAAAGAGAATACGGACTTCTCAGCGAAAAGATTATGCCGTATCGCCGCCTGCACCCACCGTACTTGACCAAATTACAAAGGTAGGGCAAACAGTTTATGCGGTAGGAAAGATTCAAGATATTTTTAACAACCAAGGCATCAGTGAAGCCGTTCACACTACAGACAATATGGATGGGGTTGATCAAACCCTAAGCGCCATGAAACAAAACTTTTCCGGATTAATTTTTACCAACTTGGTGGATTTTGATTCTCAGTATGGCCATCGCCGAGATCCAAAGGGGTATGGACAGGCAATAGAAGCCTTTGATGCTCGACTTCCAGAGCTTATGGCTGCCATGGGCCCTGAGGATATACTCATGCTTTGTGCCGATCACGGAAACGACCCAACATTTAGTGGCTATGATCACACGCGGGAATATATTCCTTTGGTGGTTTATGGGAAGCCTGTAGAAGAAAATATTAATTTGGGCACCCGCACTACCTTTGCAGATATCGGTGCAACCATTGCCGACTATCTTGGTGCACAACTGCCGGCTTTGGGCAAGAGCTTCCTGGCAGAACTCAACAAGAAATAGTACGAGATTTTCCATAATTTGTTCACTCATTGACATTTTATTACATTTATGGTATATTATTCAAACAAGAGGTTCGTTCTCCCTTTGGAAAGGCCCTTGACAATGGGAAGAAAAGGATATATTATGAATAAAGAACAAATGTTCATTATTGTTTGGAGGTAAGAAATGGGAATCAGCAAAGAAGAAAAAGACAAGGCACTGGAAGCTGCCTTAATGCAAATAAAGAAACAATATGGCCAAGGCTCCATTATGAAGCTTGGTGATGATGCCATGCGACTAAATGTGGAAGCCATCTCTACAGGCTCTATCAGCCTTGATTTGGCCACAGGAATAGGTGGAATTCCAAGAGGCAGAGTTACGGAAATCTACGGACCGGAATCTTCTGGTAAAACCACATTGACCTTACATGTTATTGCCGAAGCACAAAAGGCCGGAGGCAAGGCGGCCTTCATCGATGCGGAGCACGCACTAGATCCGGAGTATGCAAAGAATCTTGGTGTAGATGTGGATGAGTTGTTGGTTTCTCAACCGGATTCCGGTGAACAGGCGCTGGAAATTTGCGAAATGCTTGTTCGCAGTGGAGCCTTAGATATCGTTGTCATTGACTCGGTAGCCGCCCTGGTTCCCAAAAGTGAAATACAAGGGGAAATGGGAGACAGCCATGTAGGTTTACAGGCAAGGCTCATGTCTCAGGCCTTGCGAAAAATGACGGGAATTATCAACCGATCTCACTGTGCTGTGATCTTCATCAACCAGCTGAGAGAGAAGGTTGGCGTTATCTATGGAAGTCCTGAAGTTACCACCGGAGGTAAGGCATTAAAATTCTATGCCTCTGTGCGTATTGACGTGAGAAGAATTGAAACAATCAAATCCGGAGACCAAATGCTCGGCAACCGTACCCGTGCCAAAGTGGTGAAGAACAAGGTTGCGCCACCATTTAAACAGGCCGAGTTTGATATTATGTATGGCCAAGGAATTTCCAAGGAAGGGGACATTATGGACTGTGCAGTCAATGCAAGCATCATTGACAAAGCAGGCTCATGGTATAGCTTTGACGGAGATAGAATTGGACAAGGTAGAGAGAATGTTAAAAATTACCTTAAAGAGCATCCTGAAACACTAAATCGGATTGAAGGATTATTACTAGATACCCTCAAAAAAGAGGAAGAAGAAACCGAACAAAGCGTCGGAGGAAGCAAGGCAGATGGTCTAGTCGTAGATGCCGATGGCGTAATTATTGAAGGTTAATTCAAACGGGGTCATAATTTTTCCCAAATAAGATACACAAGGACAAAAGACAAGTTTGTTGTTCCGCAAACTTGTCTTTTTGTTATTTTAGTCTAGTATCCCATTAAATCCATTGAAAATGCCTAGATTTCAATATTCTGACTATTTATTTTTTTAGAAACAATTGGTTTTTTTGTCTGTTTTTATCACTATTTTGCTATTTTTTATCAAAAAATATAATGTATACAATATTTTTTTAGGGTTTACCCCTTACATTTATGCTATTTTTTTGGTATAATCTCTAACATTATGTTAACAAACTATTTTTTATGGAGGAAATTATGCAAGCAGAATCAAAAGACAAAACATGCAATTGTGATTGCCAATGCCAACGCTTGGACTTTACCCCGCTAGATGCTGTACTTGAAGAGTACAAAGACCTACAGGGTAATTTGATTATAATTTTGCAAAAAGCTCAGGAAATTTATGGCTATCTACCAAGAGAAGTCATCCAGAGAATTTCTGAGAAGACGGGTTATACCCAGGCAAAAATTTATGGCGTTGCTACTTTTTATGCACAATTCAGATTGGAGCCTATCGGCAAATACTTAATCATGCTTTGCCAAGGTACCGCATGCCACGTAAGCGGTTCTCAACATATTGAAAAAGCAATTGTTGATGAACTTGACATCAAGGATGGCGAAACAACAGAAGACGGCTTATTTACGTTAAACAACGTAGCTTGTCTTGGTTGTTGCTCCCTCGCACCGGTAATGATGATCAGTACCGATGAATCAGAAGAAACTTATGGTAACCTAACCCCTGAACAGGTTGTAGAGATTATCAATAAGATCAGAGAAGAGGAGGATGCCAAATGCGAATAGTTGTAGGACAAGGTAGCTGCGGTATTGCTTCCGGAGCAAAAAAAGTATCAAACAAATTTGAAGAATTAATCGCCAAAGAAAAGCTAGACGTAAAGGTAGGCATCACTGGATGTCTTGGTCTATGCTACTTAGAGCCGATTGTAGACATTTATGATGACAATAATCAATTAACCCGATATGTCAACATTCATGAAGAAGCTGTTGAAGATATCGTTGAATTTCATTTAAAGAAAAATGAACCGGTAAAGAAATATATGATTCCAGCATCCGGAGAGAACTTCCTTTCTAAACAAAAGAGAATTGTTCTTGCCAACTGCGGTATCATCAACCCGGAAGACATTAACGAATACATTGCTGCAGGTGGTTACGATGCACTAAAAAAAGCATTGAAGGACATGACTGCAGAAGATATTTGTGAGGAAGTAATCGCATCCGATCTTCGTGGACGAGGAGGCGGCGGTTTCCCTACAGGTAGAAAATGGGTTCAGGTAAAGGACCAAAAAGATCACATTAAGTACGTTGTATGTAATGCTGACGAAGGAGATCCAGGTGCATTTATGGATCGTTCCGTAATGGAAGGAGACCCACACAAAATGCTTGAGGGAATGATCATCGCCGGTGTTGCTACTGGTGCACACGAAGCATATATCTATGTTCGTGCAGAATATCCTCTTGCTGTTCACCGATTAAAAATCGCCATTGAACAGGCAAAAGAAAAAGGTTTCCTTGGAGAAAACATTTTGGGAACCGGATTTGATTTTGATATCAACATTAACCTTGGTGCAGGAGCCTTTGTATGCGGAGAGGGAAGCGCACTTACTGCTTCTATCGAAGGACAAAGAGGTATGCCAAGAGTTAAGCCACCGAGAACAGTAGAAAAAGGACTTTTTGAACGTCCTACAGTATTGAACAACGTGGAAACCTTTGCAAACGTTCCTTATATCATTAACAATACAGCAGCAAACTACACAGCCATTGGAACACCAAAGAATGCAGGAACCAAAGCGTTCGCACTTACCGGAAATGTAAACAATACCGGTCTAATTGAAGTTCCTATGGGTACAACGCTAAGAACAATCATCTTTGATCTTGGCGGCGGAGTGAAAAACGACAAAGAGTTTAAAGCCGTTCAAATCGGTGGACCATCCGGCGGATGTTTGACCAAGGAACAGCTTGACCTACCTCTTGATTTTGACAGCCTCAAAAAAGTAGGGGCAATGATCGGATCTGGCGGTCTTGTTGTTATGGACGAAGACACTTGCATGGTAAGTATCGCTCGTTTCTTCATGAACTTCACCCAGCAGGAATCTTGCGGAAAATGTGTACCATGTAGAGAAGGTACCCACATCATGCTTGAGCTTTTAGACGATATTGTTGAAAATCGTGCTAACGAGGATACGGTGAAAACCCTTATCGATATTGCCGATACCATTGGAGAAACTGCACTTTGCGGACTTGGAAAAACAGCACCAAACCCTGTAGTATCTACAATCACACAGTTCAAGGATGAGTACATGGCACATGTAAGAGACAAGGTTTGTCCTACAGGCCAGTGTATCGCATACAAAAAAATCATCATCAACGAAGATAAGTGTGTGGGCTGTGCGCTATGTAAAAAGGTTTGCCCTGTTATGGCCATCAGCGGTGGTTC
>JAVWKI010000141.1:0-4855 GCA_036638575.1 Anaerovoracaceae bacterium
CAAAACTTCCACTAGCTGTTCCTTAAGCATAGAAAAAGCCGCCGCTTCTGCAGGTGCAGGCACGTCCTCATCGGGGATGAAGTCACCCAAATGGCTATCCTCCTCTTCTCCGATTGGCGTTTCTAGGGATACCGGTTCCTGAGCGATTTTGAGAATCTCTCTTACCTTTTCTTCAGGAAGATCCATCTCTACTGCAATTTCTTCCGGGGTCGGTTCCCTGCCGTATTCTTGTAGTAACTGTCTTTGAATTCTCATCAGTTTATTAATGGTTTCCACCATGTGCACAGGAATTCTGATGGTTCTGGCCTGGTCCGCAATAGAACGGGTAATGGCTTGACGAATCCACCACGTTGCATAGGTAGAAAATTTAAACCCTTTTCTCCAATTAAACTTATCCACCGCCTTAATTAAGCCTAGGTTTCCCTCCTGGATTAGATCCAAAAACATCATTCCTCGGCCCACATATCGCTTAGCAATGCTCACAACCAATCGTAGGTTTGCCTCACAAAGCTTTTGCTTTGCGATTTCGTCCCCTTCTTCCATCTTTTTTGCCAATTCAATTTCTTCTTCTGCACTAAGTAGCGGTACCTTTCCGATTTCCTTCAAATACATTCTCACCGGATCGTCCACTGCCACCGTCTTTGGCAAGGTTGCTTCTAGGTTAATTTCTTTCTTTCCTTTTTCGATGATTTCTACATCATCATCCAAGATCACATCATCAAGGCCTTCATCTTCTGCAAGCTCCTTTAGCTCTAGCTCATCGGGAACTTCTTCAGAAATAATTTCTATGCCCTTGCTCATCAGCCCTTCATAGATTTCTTCCATCTCATCCTTGTCCATCTCTGCTGTTTCCAGATGCTGGCCTACCTCGGCATAAGAAAGTTTTTTTCTTTTGGCCTTTACTATCAGCTCACTGATATATTCTTCTTTTGTCTTTTTTACCGTTTCTTCTACTTTTATTTTTACTTTATTCAATTTGTTTTGCCCCCTAACTGAATCATTCTTTGGGTTTTGATTAATTCTTCGGTCAATTGTTCAATGTCCGTTTTATGTTCATCTTCATCTGCCATAGAAAGCTTGGCAATGATTAATTTTTCTTTTTCTTTTAGTTTGCTCAATCCCAATTTATTCATACAATCTGCAAACACCTTTTCTTCATTTCCCGCCAGGAGAATATGTTCTTCTATGTCCTTGACCACCGCAATGAGGTCCTCCTCTAAAAGGTCATAGAGCAAATCCTGATCCACTTCCTTGTCCGGAACGTAAAGCCTAGCCATGGCGGCATAAATTGCGCTTCCTTCTCTGCTTTGAAATAGCTCCGCTAGGGACTTTGCTTCCCTAAGAAATTTGCTATCCGTCAGCAATACCTTGATCAGATTTTTTTCGATTAAGCTCATTTCCGGAATTTCAACCTGCCCATGAGCAAAATGGCTTTGCCGGGGTTCTTCCGGCGAATTTCCCAACTCTGCACGAAGGGCACCCTCAGAAATACCATATTCTGTGGATAATTTCTTAATGTAAAAATCTGCTTCTACCGGACTTAACCGGCGCAATACCGTAACCGCCTCTTGCAAAAATGAAACCCGTCCTTCCGTTGAGGTCATGTCCTTTTGGCTTTTTATCCATTGGAACTTGTAGTCTGCGTAAGGAAGTGCCTCACCAATCAAGGATAAAAAGGCATCCTTCCCGTGCTTCTTAATGAAATCATCCGGGTCCTTTCCATCGCTGATATGCAGTACCCTTACCTTGCAGGCTTCTTGGTGCAAAATATCCATTCCCCGAAGGGCGGCATCAACACCTGCAGCATCTGCATCATAGGCGAGCACAATATGGTGAGAATAGCGCTTTAACAGCTTGGCCTGGTTCTCGGTCAACGCAGTGCCCAAAGAGGCAGAAACATTTCGTACCCCATGCTGATAAAGGGAAACCACATCCATATAGCCTTCTACCAAGATTCCACAATCCTCTCGACCAATTTCCGAACGAGTAAGATTCAATCCGTAAAGATTATTTTTTTTATGAAAGACCGGCGTTTCCGGCGAATTTAAATATTTCGGCCCATCCTCGCCCAGTGCTCTTCCACCAAACCCGATAACCTTTCCTCCTGTGTTTTGTATGGGGAAAATAACACGATCTCTAAACTTATCATAGTATTTACCCTTAGAAAGAGAGATTAATCCTAATTCCAATAACTTTTCTTTTGAAAATCCAAGACCGGTTAAATGATTATAGAGGCTGTCCCATTTTGGATCGGCATAGCCAATGCCAAACTTTTGTAGGGTATCTCGACTTAATCCTCGTTTTTCTACATAGGCCAGTCCTTTGTTCTGTGTTTCCCTCAGCGCCCGATAAAAAAATCTGGCCGCTGCACGATTAATCTCGTAGTATTCGTCCTTCTTTTCATTTCTATCGTAGTGATTTTCCAGTACAACACCACATTCTTCGGCAAGCTTTGAAATTGCCTCCCCAAAATCTAGGGAGTAATATTTTTGGACAAAACCAATCACATCTCCTGTTGCTCCGCAACCAAAACAGGTGAAGATCTGTTTTTCTTCAGAAACAACAAAAGAAGGTGTTTTTTCATTGTGAAATGGACATCGACCTTTATAATTGCTCCCTGCTTTTTTTAAGGTTACAACTCTACCGATGACATCAACAATGTTACACCTATTCTTGATTTCTTCAATTGTATTGTCTCGTACCGAATTACGCAATATTTGTGCCTCCAAATAATCTACATAACACATATACGACACATTTTTTCATTTTACTTTAAATTTTTTTCATGGATTGAAGGTTTTTATTTCATTTTCAATCCCGGTTCTTTTTTGCATAAATATTCATACCGGTTTAAGGCAAATCGATCGGTCATTCCCGCGATATAATCCTTAACCACTTCTTCATTTTCACATCCTGCAATGATATGTTGAATTTCTTCCGGCAACTCCTCCGGCCTGGTCAAATAATAATTATACAAGGTTTTAATTACCGCTTGAACATTTTTCAAATCCGAAGCACGTCTTACCTTGGGACTATAATATACCCAATCAAACATAAAGGTTCGAAGCTTATCCATATAAAATAAGGCTTCCTCACTCATTTCAATCTGCGGCTTCCCATCGCTGCTTCTTACCATATCCCGCACCAAGGTATCAATCCTTGTCCGGTGGGCTTTGCCCAAAAACGCCAGACAATCCGCAGGCAGCTGCTCCTGGGTGATCACGCCGCTTCTCAAGGCATCATCAATATCATGGTTCAGGTAGGCGATACGATCGCTGATCTTGACCACCTGTCCCTCTAGTGTCCGGGGCAAGGTTTTCCCTGTATGATTCAGTATCCCGTCTCGAACCTCCCAGGTAAGATTGAGTCCTCTACCCTCATGGGTTTCAATGACCTCCACCACCCGTAAGCTTTGCACATTATGGGCAAAGCCCGGAGGATAAATCTCGTTGAGAATTTTTTCTCCGTTATGTCCAAAGGGCGTATGGCCCAAATCGTGTCCTAGGGCTATTGCCTCAGTTAAATCCTCGTTTAACGCAAGGGCTCTGGCAATGGTTCTTGCAATTTGTGCCACTTCCATGGTATGGGTCAGGCGGGTTCTGAAGTGATCTCCTTCCGGAGCCAAAAACACCTGTGTCTTGTACATCAATCTTCGAAACGCCTTGGTATGAAGAATGCGATCCCGATCCCGTTGGAATTCGGTTCGAAAATCGCATTTTTCTTCAATAAGGGTTCGTCCTTTAGATTCTGCTGATTTTGCAGCATACATAGAAAGAATCTGTCCTTCTCTTTTTTCTAGATCAAGTCGCGTAATCATACTGCCAGTCCAATTAAATACGCCGCTCCACCGCCAAGAATCATGGCGATAGGCAAGGTAAATACCCATGCCATAACAATACTTTGTGCAATTCCCCATTTTACAGAGGATACGCGCTTGGCGCTACCTGCACCCATGATGGAAGTGGTAATTACTTGTGTCGTACTTACCGGTGCGCCTAAAAACGTCATTAATTCAATTACAATTGCAGATGCAGTCTGTGCTGCAAAGCCACTGGCAGGCTCTAGCTTGGTTACTCCGCCGCCCATGGTCTTCATGATCTTCCATCCGCCGATAGATGTTCCTACCGCCATAGTCAGAGCACAGCTTACTTTTACCCACATCGGCACCCCTGATCCTGCATCCAGCACGCCGCCGGTAATCAAGGCTAGGGTGATAATTCCCATGGTTTTTTGTGCATCGTTGTTTCCGTGAGAATAGGCAACCAATGCAGAAGAAAAAATCTGCAATTTAAGGAAGGTTTTATTTACTCTGTTTTGAGACCAGCTTACAAAAAATTTGAAAATGCTAGACATAAATAAAAATCCTACGGCAAACCCGATAATCGGTGAAGTAAATAATGGAATGATTACCTTTTGCATTACACCACCCCAAAGCACGTGCTCTGCGCTTGCAGTGTAAACAATGGTCGCACCAATTAAGCTTCCAATTAATGCATGAGAGGAGCTACTTGGGATGCCCTTCCACCAAGTGAATAGGTTCCAAATAATTGCCCCAACCAGTGCAGACAAAATTACATATTGTTCAAGGGCAATATCCACAAGCCCGGTTGAAATGGTCATGGCAACTTTTTCGCTGACCAGTGCGCCCACAAAGTTCATTGCCGCGGCAAGCATAATTGCTCGCTTTGGCGTCAATGCTTTGGTATATACCGCCGTTGCAATGGCATTGGCCGTATCATGAAAACCATTGATAAATTCAAATATAAATGCAAAAACAATTACACTAATCAAAAGCCCACTAAGCATATTTCATTACCACTCCTTCAAGAATATTGGCAACGGTTTCACAAGAATC
>JAVWKI010000142.1:0-3963 GCA_036638575.1 Anaerovoracaceae bacterium
TTTCTTGGGGTGTTTGAGCAATTGGCTGCTTGATTTCAATATTCAATGTTCGCCTAAGCTCAATTGGTAATACAATTCTGCCCAGTTCATCAACTTTTCTAACAATTCCTGTAGCCTTCATTGCACTCTCCTTCCTCAAAATAAATTATTTTGTATGTTCTTCTTTTTTATGCTTCAACATTCCGATGATAGAGGTAATGGCCTTAGAAACGGAAGATAAGGATTGGATTAAGCTTTCCTTTCCTCTAAATGCCGATGCTATCCCCTCTACCGACCCGGAAACGTCATCAATAATCTTATCCACGTCATCTACACGCTTTTGTGCTACTGCTGTAATCTTTTCTGCATCTTCCAAAATACGATTTGTCCGCTGTACTGATTCTATTAAGGCCTTTGTCAAAATGACCAAGTAAACAATCAAGACAATAAGACCGACAAAAATTAAAAATAGTCCAATATCTTTTGGTGTAAAACTGAATGTCATATCCATCATTTGTCCCTCCTTTTATTAACTTCTATTTCCCTTATTATGGCTCACTTTATGGAAAATTTCAACAGTTATTTATTTCCATTGATAAATCTTTCGGATTTCTTCTGTATAATTTCCTTTTTCATCATACACTTGAAGCTCCGGCAAGGTCCAAAGCTCTCTTCCTCCATTTTTTACGTAATGAAGAAGAACAATATTTGCGCTTTTTCCCGCCGCGGGAGCAACCATCCTCAGCTCCTTGGCTTCTAGCCCTGCCTCTCTGCCATAGAAAAGCAAATCAACAAGTCTAGCGGGACGATGAACCATGTATAGGTCCCCTTTTTCTTTTAGTAGCTTGGCGGAAATCTGTAAAAAATCCCTAAGCTTTGCCGTTGTCTCGTGGCGTGCAATGGCTTTGGCTCTATTCTTTCCTTGAATTCCCCCGCCGCCTGCAGTGTAAGGTGGATTGGAGACTACGATGTCCCTTGTGCCAAAATATTCCGAAGGAATAGCTAAAATATCCGAAGGAATAACACGAATCCTATGGGATAGCTGATTAAGCTGAACATTTCGCTCCGCTCGCCTTGCACTGTCTGGTTGAACCTCGACGGCGATCAGCTCACTTAAAGGAATTTTTTCGCTTAGGATCAACGGAATCGCTCCGGTTCCGGTACCTAAATCTGCAATTTTTGCACCGGGATTAGCTCCCCGAGCCGCAAAATCCGCTAAGATTACCGCATCAATACCATAGCAAAAATCTTCAGGTTTTTGAATTAATTGAAGTGAGCCAAAGCCCATTTCATCTACTCTCTCCCCTTCTTCAATGTTCATTAATCCTTCAATAGCTCCTTTATTTCTTCTGGAATCTCTTCCACATCATCCTTCTGTCTTCTATCTTTTTTGCGTCTATCCATTCGTTTAATGTCTTCTTTTTTGTAAACATAAACTTCTGTGCTTAGTTTCTGTCCATGATCTTTATCTCCTTCTTCAAGGATTAGTCTGCATTTCACCTTTCCTTCCAAAAGGTTTGTCTCCCAGACTACCGCTAGGCCTTCGTCAATGCGAACCTTTTCTCCCACATCTGGCATGCCTTTTCTAAACTCTAAGTAAACATCATTTTCATACTTTAAACAACACATCAATCTTCCACAAATTCCGGAAATCTTTGTTGGGTTCAAAGATAGGTTTTGCACTTTCGCCATCTTGATGGAAACCGGATGAAACTCTGAAAGCCATTCATGGCAACAAAGCCCTTTTCCACAATTCCCAATTCCCCCAAGCATCTTTGCCTCATCTCGAACACCAATTTGTCGAAGCTCTATTCTCATTCTGAATATACCGGCAAGATCCTTAACCAGTTCTCTGAAATCTACTCTTCCATCTGCAGTAAAGTAGAAGATTACCTTGCTGTTATCGAAGGTATATTCTACATCAATTAGCTTCATCTCTAGCTTATGCTTATTGATCTTATCCTGACACATTTGCATGGCTTTTGTCTTCTTTTTGTTGTTTTCTTCGTATCGCTGGCGATCCTCTTCTGTTGCCTTTCTAATTAGCTTTTTTAGGGGCTGAACAATATCTCCGGCCTTAACGTCACATGGCGCCATGGTTACCTTCCCAAACTCCATTCCTCTGGCCGTTTCTACAATAACACTGTCCCCGACAACTACATCAAATCCGTCCGGGTCAAAATAATATACTTTTCCGGCACTTTTAAATTTAATGCCTACCACATTTACCATTCTTATCCTCCAATTGTTAATGCCATACTCTTTAGGGTCTAGCCTAAGGTAAGAGTTCTTTTTATCTGTTCTCGTGCTTCTTCAATGGCGTTGATTCCACGATAAACAGTCTCTCTTCTCATTTGCCCATCCGGCTTTACCATGTGATTGCGATAAACATCCTCCATTGCATCAAGTAAGAGATATGCCTCTTCTTTTTCTTTGCTTATTCCATCAATGAGTTTTTTGATTTTGTAATACGGAGCACCACTTGCCAATAGATCCACCAGCTTTTCTGCTGTTTTGTTCACCTTGGAAAACTCCATATCCTCCCATGGTGCCACACGATAATGGACGCACCTTGAGGTTATGGTCTGGGGAAGGTTCTCGATGTTTTCTGATAACATCATAATGACCGTTCCCGTAGGTGGTTCTTCTAAGGTTTTCAGAAATCGGTTAAACGCCTTTGCCGTCATGGTATCCGCATCTTTTATTAAGGCAATATTTCTATTTCCTTCAAAAGGTTTGCGGGCCAATCGTTCTTGCAGCTGCTCAACGTGTTCATTTTTGACACTTTTTACCTTGCTTCCCTTACTTGCCACTGCGCAGACCACAGTCAAATCAATATAGTTTTCGTTTTCTATCTTCATGCACAAAGGGCAACTTCCACAACCGGTTCCCGGTGAAACTTCACATAAAATCGCCTTCGCAAAACTTTTTGCCAAGGCGTCTTTGCGTGCATTCCAAGGACCTTCAAAAATATATCCATGATGCACATTGCCCGTTCGGGCTATGTTTTTTAAACTTTCTATCAGCACATCGTTATTTCTGATCTCACTAAAGGTCATTTCTTCCCCTCAAAATTCTATCTAAATGGCTTTCGATTTCCTTGCTGATTTCCTCAATACTTGCACTTGCATCTATACCGATTACTCGTTCAGGAAACTTTTTTTCCAATTCTAAATATCCTCGATAAACTTCTCGATGAAAAGAATCCTGTTCCAATTCTAAACGATCCTTTTCCTCCGGATCAATTCTATCTGTGCCTTTTTGTGGGTCTAGCTTCAATAAAAAGGTAACATCCGGCACGCAGTCTTCTATCACATAGCCGTTAATTACTGCTACACTGTCCCCTAGCCCTCTTCCATAGCCTTGGTAGGCAATAGAGGAGTCTACAAATCTATCACATACAACCGTTTTGCCCCTGCTTAATGCCGGCTTTATCACTTGCGCAATATGCTGCGCTCTTGATGCTGCATAAAGAAGTGCCTCAGTCATCGGAGCCATCTCCGCATTTCTCTTATCCAAAATAATCGCTCTGATTTTTTCACTGATGGGGGTACCTCCCGGCTCCCTAGTAAACAGAACATCTTCTCCGGAAGACATTAATTTCTTTTTCATAAAATCCAGCTGGGTCGTTTTACCAACACCGTCCCCACCTTCTACTGTAATGAATAATCCCTTCCTCATCTTCCTGACCTTCCCTTCTTTTTGGTGCTTTTTGCCACTTGATTATTCAATTGAACAACGAGCTTTAATGCGATATACCCTAGGGGGATACATAGCATAATCACAAAAATTATTTTAAGAATAGTCATTATGATCATCAATTTTCCTCCTTCGTACTTCTTCATCGCAACATTATATCACACCTTCATCTATCTTTCTAGCGGGCAAAAGGATTCAATAGCCCATATTTTTTAGTCGTGCAACCAAAGCAACATAAAAGTCGGTAATATCCGAAAACCCATCCTTCTTTTTCCTAAATGGTCT
>JAVWKI010000142.1:3973-4789 GCA_036638575.1 Anaerovoracaceae bacterium
CCACCGCATTGGGATGGGAAATACCAATCTCCCCCGATCCAGGGAAAACGCCTCTAAAATCTCCCCACTTGGCCGATTCCACCGACACTAGCCCGTCATTTGGCCCTTCAAGCTTGCCAATAATGCGATGAAAAATTCCCATGGCTGGATCGCTCTTGCTATTTTTCATATCAAAAGCATAGCTCTGGTAGTAAATCCCCGGAACATCCTTGACCAAGGCGTTAAACACCTCCATATAGTCCGCAGTTAACTGGTTATATATCCGATTATCCGTAGGCCTTTCTCCTCCGTCAATTTTGAGCATGGTGTTGAAAAGATGCAGCAGGTGCCTCAGTCCCCGTTGTCTTTTTGATTGCAGCTTATCTAGGGTAATAATTCCCCTATGGGGCGTTGCAAGGGTAGTAATAGAGGCAACTTTTTCGCCCATATCTAGCTGAGATACCACATATCTCGCTTCTAATCCACCCTTTGAGTGGGCAATCAAGTTGACCTTATCTTTCCCCGTCTTTTTTCGTACTACTTCAATTCTCTGCGCAATTTGCTCGCTATTGTGAGAAATGCTGCCAAAGGGATCTTGATAGCCAAAATATACCGCTCCACCATTTTCTCTCAGCACACCAGGAATCCTCCCCCAATAGCTTTGCCTACCATAATCATCATAGCCTATGCCATGAATCAGCATTAGCGGATATTTTGTTTCGCATAACTTTGTTCCCATAGCGTTCACCTTTTACTTTTTCTTTTATTCCACTTCTTGCTGGAACTTCTGGCTGTTTACCTGAATCATTTGAAGAATGTATTGATAATCCTTCGCCA
>JAVWKI010000143.1:0-4680 GCA_036638575.1 Anaerovoracaceae bacterium
TATTATATATCATATTAATCGTACAAGGTGTTACAAATTTAATATACCACTACAGTCCGCTGTTTCTTATCAGGCAGTTTTCCCCCATTAAAAGGGCAAAATGACCCCCACCTCCTTGAGGCTGCGGTCACTGCGGATCTATTATATTGGAAATCTAGCCATTGTGCAATAAAAAGGAAGGCTGGATGGATTCGGGGTGGATGGGCAAGTTCAATGCGGGTGTGGACGGACAAGTTCAATGCAGGTGCGGACGGGCAGGTTCAATGCGGGTGCGGACGGGCAGATTCGGGGTGGGGCTTGATGCAAGGAGAAGGGCAAGGGCAATCCGCAAGAAGCGTGCCAACTTTTACAAATTTGCAACAGCCGGCCAAGACTTCCAAATTTCCAAAAAATAACAGATCCGCCTTTTTTGCACCCTTTCCCGTTTTTCGGGGGTTCAAATGCAAATTTTTGCACCCTTTGCTCGATTTCAGCGTTGAAAATGCAAAATCCTTGGGATTTTGGACCTTCTCTTGGCCTCCTCCAGCTCCAACCTGACTGGCAGTTCAGCTCAATGTATAAACGTTTTTTTGCATGAATAAGTACTTATGTTTTTTGCATTTGAAGGGCCGTTTTTTGCAAAAGAGTGCAAAAAACCGCGATCTATTCTGCTCTGAGCTAGGGATCTCAAGAATTAAGACAAATCCTACTTATGCCCACTAAGTCAAAGCCCCATTACGCCCATCGGCGCAAGGCAAAGGGATGAAAACCACTGGCAAGTCAGAAATGTAAACCATCCAGTCCAAGAAACAAAATGCAAACTACCCGGTTCAAGAAACAAAATGTAAACCACCCAGTCCAAGAAAGAAAATGCAAACTACCGGTTCAAGAAACCGGCGGATTTTCAGCTAGGCCGGTAAAGCCCCGATTCAATTCGGGGCGGGCGGAGGTTCATGCACCTATTCTTGCAAGTAAATTTTTATTTGGATTTTTACCCAGTTCCCTTTGACTTCTTTGCTGTGGATGCGGCCAAAGAGTAATTTTCCTGCATCCATGAGCCGGGCAAAGATTAGGTTGTCTGCTTTTGGAATATAGCCGATTTTGATGTCATCTTTGGTCTTGATGACGATTGCCTTCTTGTCATAGGCATTATTGGGCTCACGAAAAAATTGTAGCTTATCCTCTTCTTTTAGGTGTGGCTCTAGGTCTATAATTCCCGGAATATGGCTTGTCCCGGCCACCTGTGTGTCAAATAAAAAGATTTCCTGTGCGAAGGGTTTAGGGATGTCCAATGCACCGCCCTTGCCATGGATCAGGCCAATAAAATTTCCTCTATCTGTTTTTGTTAATTCTCCCATTCGTTCATTCTCCTGTTTTGCTCAGTCCTTGTTTCAGTACGCTTCTTTTGTCTTCATCTTTGCCTTTGTGGTTGTACAATGTAGTCGTAGTTGTCTAGCACTACTGTCTTCATCTTTGCCTTTGTGGTTGTACAATGTAGTCGTAGTTGTCTAGCACTGCTTGAATTTCCTTTTTGTACTCCTCAATTCGTTCTTGGTATTGGTCAAAGATCTCCTGCAATTCTGCCTTTCGTGCAGCCACCTGTTCTTCATCCTCCACCAGATCCTTGACTTCATAAGGGAAGGAGCCTTTTATTTCTGCAATATTCCGTTTAACCCCTTCTACCAAAGGGAGCAGCCGTTCCTTCTCTTGATATAGCTTAGGCAACACCGCTTCATCTGGGGAAGGCAAATTGGTCGTACCTAGCATTTCAAGAATAATGCGCATAGTCGTTAAATCGCCCTCCTTGTACGCCTTGAGTGCCTTTTCAAACAAGGTTTTTTGGGCAGGCCCCAAATCAGGATGAAGATCCGGGTGAAGGGCCTTCATCACGGTGTAGTAGCCGCGTTTCAGCTCCTCTGTCTCTTGTTCACTTAGAAACTCCCCATGGCTTTGTTCAATGGCCTGGTTCATCTTCTCCACCTGGGCATTTAGCTTTTCTTGGTACTCTGCAAACTCCTTATCCAAAATCGCTTCAATCTCTTCAGGGACAATTTTTTCTAAGCAATTTAGCCTTTCCCGCATTAAGCTTAGCTTTCGCTTCAGGCGCAGCATGATACAGCCTTCTTCATAAACCTTGTACTCCATCCCGCCCAAAAGTAGCAAATACTTCCGCTCTATGTTTTCGCACTCCACATACCTTAGCGCATCTCTTTGGGATACGAGCATGGTCAGTTCTACACGAAGCTTTTGGATTTCCTCCTGTAGCTGTGCCACCTGCGGCAGCAAAATCACCGCACACCTTTGGTCTTCTATTCCCATCCTTCTCTCCTCTCCTCATCCTTGCAGCAACAATCTCGCCCATTCTAATACCAATACTTTATCATTTTCCCCTTGCAAATACAACATGGGAAGAAGGAAATGACCGAAGGGAAGGACGAAGGGAAGCCGAAGAAATGACCGAAGACTGGGCGCACATAAAAAAAACACCCACCTGCTAATCTTTAGTAGGTGGGCGCTGATGATCCGTTCTTTTGTCGTCTGTCTCACGCGGCCAAGTCCAAGCTCAATAAGCTTTAGCTTAACTGCATCTAGAGTTTTCTACCTTTGACCGTATACCTTTCTCAATACAGCTTTGCGATAGGTGCTTCTTATCCAGATGTAAAATATGGCTTGTAGGGCAATCAGCGTCACGGTACAACCGATTGCTGTAGGGATGATGGAAATAATCATATTTTTCTCTACCATGAGGATTCCACACCATAGGTACACTATTGCTAGGGCAAAGGGTTCTATCAATAGCATAGTAATGTGTTTTCCTAGAACTTGAGAAAGTTCCTTTTGAGATAAGCCAATTTTTACAATCCCGATGTATTTTTTACATTCCCCATCTAATTCCGAGTAAAGCCTTGAATAAATAAAGCTTGCCACTGCTAGGATAAAGGTAAAGCACAGAATTCCCCCAATATAAAGGGTAAGGTTGCTTTGTAATTTGCTGCTACTATAGTAATCATAAGCAGAAACAAAATTCACCCGGTGTGCCTCAATTTCATTTTTTAATGCCCCGTGAAGCTTTTTTACCACCTGTGCATTTCCTTGCCAGTCACTGTAGTGAAACGCGTAAATCTCCTTTGCGTCAAGCTGCCCCTCAATATGAGCAAATACCGGATCACTGACCACGCATACACCGCTTACATAGCCGGAAAGCAAAATGGTATTTTCGCTATCTCCCACAAGCTTTGGCGTTCCGCTCTCCCCAGTCAACAGCTGCCTTGCTTCGTCAGGGATTTTGTCCCATTTGGTCCCTGCATTTCCGGCAACAAGGTAAAGCTCATCCCCCGTAAGGCCCACCTTTTCTCTGCCCAAAAACGCCATTATCTGATTGTAATTTGTTGCAGACATATACGCGATACGAGAGTTTTCCCCTTGACGCTTGTGCAATGTAAATTGCATTTTTTTGTAATTAGGCAATTCTTCTAGTTCCTTGTGAATTATCGCTACATCCTCCTCAGCATTTGCCGTCTCCTCCCATGTATTATACATTATTGCATAAGGCGTAATTTTTTCGGTCTCTTCCAATACATGTGCAGAGGCAGAAAACAGAAGAATAATCGCCAAGAAGGAAATCCCATAGAGAATGGTTGTTAACGCCATACTTTGTGCGTTTTTTTTCAATCCGCTTCGCATATTGCTCACCGTCAATAGGTGGGTGTTGCAACTATGCTTGTTTTTTTCCCTAATCCGAAGGCGCATCCCTAGGGCGAAGATTAAGTAGGTCATTAGACACACTGTTACGCCCAAGGGAATTAAGGTCAAAGAATTGTTCCTAGCACTTACCGCCATTTGAGATGGGCTGAACATAACCCAGCATATTATTGGTGCAAGAATGAAAAAAGCAATGAGGAGCGGCAATAGTTTTTGTCTTTTTTCCCCGGTTTCTTCTGCCTTTACTAGTTGGACAATCGTCTTCCTCCTGACGAATTTTGGAGTGAAGTAAGAGATCATCCAAAACACTACCCCAAGAACAACAAGGGTCAAGATAATCGCCTTAATGGGGAAGTAAAAATCAAACTGATCTACGCCAATTACTTTGTTTGCCACCTGCAAAAACATCTTAGCAAACACTAGGCCAAAGAGGATTCCACTGAGGATAGAGCCTATACCAACGAGCATGTTTTCCATAAATATCAAGCGATTTAATTGCTTTTTGGATGCTCCTAGGATGGTAATCACCCCCAGCTGTCTGCTGCGCCCCTTCAAAAAACAGCTGACAGAATAAGAGATGAAGCACAATGCAAACCCAATAGAAATCACCTCTCCAATGACCAAAATCAAACCCATAGTACTATTTTTATCAATCACCCTCATGGCCGGGTGGAAGGACAGCATAGAAAATAGGAAGAATACAAACACAGAAAAAACGCAGTTAACAAAATAATAAATGTAATTTTTCTTGTCTCGATTAATATTATTTTTGGCAAAATCAAATAATGTCACGTTCATCACCTCCCAAAAGGTTCATAGCATCTATGATTTTTTGGTGAAATACCATGCGATTATCTCCACCTTGTATCTCCTGATATATTCGCCCATCCTTAATAATCAACACCCGCTTACAATAGCTCGCAACTGTGGAGTCATGGGTAACCATCAATATGGTTGCTTGATTTTCTTGGTTCAATTTTTCAAACAATTCCATAACAT
>JAVWKI010000144.1:0-4618 GCA_036638575.1 Anaerovoracaceae bacterium
AGCGCCCCTTACCGTAAAGTCCTTCCCCTTAGGCCAGCTTCAGTCCATAAAAAAAGAGCTGCCCGCAGCACCCGCCTGTACAAAATCTATTTCCATTCTTCCGCTCTCTCTTGATTTTGAAGCGCCCATTGAGAGAAAGAAGGAAGCTTCCCTTAATTTATTTGATGCCTTAGATCTTCCCCTCTCTTTTAGCGGATTTACCTCCTGTCCACAGTATGAATTTTCAACCCTGTATTTAAACTACTCCTCTCACCGAGAATGTATTTCCTTGCTTAAACAGCTAATTCGCCAAGGAGCGCTTCCCACAGAGGAAATAAAACTAATGGATACTAAGGAAAACTTAAACGGTCTGTTCACCATTAATGGCTTAAAAAAGCCGCTCTTTTATCTCTATACCCTTCTTCCGCCAATCTTCAGCTCCCTTTGCAAGTCGGGAGAAAACTATATGATTACAAGGGAGGAGCAACGCTACTACCTTTACACCTATAACGAAAGTGAACAGCTTCCCCTTTCTGTGGAATTGAATTTCTATCATATCCACAAGCCGTATACCCTAACCATCAAACGACTAATTGAAGAACGTTCCTGCATTAACTATTGGAGCCAGCTAAACTTCAAAAACAATATCACCCAAAAGGAATACGACTATATCTTGGCAATGTCTACTCCACAGGTGTCTTTTTCTACCTTACCTATAGGGGAGCACTGCGAGATTGGCTTACAGCTTTCCCCAAAGGAAATCCTTTGTATCGAAATGGAAGAGCTGTCAACATGATATCCCTTTAAATTTCAACAATTATACAAGTTTTCCACAGGTAAAATAGCATTGTATACAATTTACCGCACAAGTGGCTGTGTATAAAAAAATATTCAAAAAACGTTGAAATTACAGGCTAAGTCAAGTAAATTTACAGATGTTGGAAGTGACTTATCCACAAGTTATCGCAATATTGCTATGTATATTGAAAATCCTAGATCAATCTTGTTCTTCCAAGGTAAATTGATTTTTTTCATAGCGAATATACCCCTCTGCTTGAAGCTTTGACAGCTCCGCAGACATGGCACTGCGATCCACAGAAAGATAGTCCGCTAGCTGCTGCCGATTAAAAGGGATTTTGAAGGTAGTTTTTCCCCCCTTGAGGGACTGGGCAGATAAATAGGACATTAGCTTTTCCCTTGTCGTACGCTTTGCCATATGTTCCATCTTTTTGGTCAGCATCAGATTTTTTTCTGCCATTACAGAAAGTAGATTGCTGATCAATTTGGTGTGGAACTGACAAGAAGCAGAGCAAATGGTCATAATTCGATTCACATTTAAAAACAAAATCTCACAAGCCTCTGCGCAAACAACATTTACGCCAAGAGCTTCTCCTTGAATACACGCATAGGTTTCTCCAAAAATTTCTCCTACAGAAACCTCCGTAAGAATTGCCCGATTTCCCCAAAAGTCTTCTTTTAGAATATGTACCCTTCCGGAAAGAACCATTCCAATGGCATCTAGGTTATCCCCTTGATGCAAAATGGTTTCTCCCTTTTTATAGGAATGAAAGGTATAGGATAAACAACCAAGCATTGCTTCTATCTCTTCTTCTTTAATTTCCCGAAACAACAATGTATTTTCGATAAGTTTTAGATGTTTTTTCATGTTTTTCTCCTTTTTGTTGTAAATACAACAGATCGATTGGCAGTATTGTATTATACTGCAGATACAAAGTCAAGTTATTGCGAATATTATGAATATTAAATATATATCTATGGAGGGAATTAGAATGATTAGAAAGATTATTGAAATTAACGAAGAAAAATGTAACGGCTGTGGTGCTTGTGCACAGGCTTGCCACGAAGGCGCGATTGCCATGATCGATGGCAAGGCAAAGCTAATTCGAGATGATTATTGTGATGGCTTAGGGGACTGCCTTCCAACCTGCCCTACAGATGCAATTTCTTTTGTAGAACGAGAAGCCGCTGCCTATGATGAAGCTGCCGTAAAAAGAAATCAGATGAATAAACAGGGAGAACCACTTCCTTGCGGCTGTCCCGGAAGCCAGTCCAAGGCCATTGCAAGAACTGCAGAGCCAGCCGAAGCTTCTTGCGCTTGTTCCGGAGAAGAACCAACCTCACAGCTAAACCAGTGGCCGGTACAAATCAAGCTTGCACCGATAAATGCACCTTATTTCCAAGGAGCAAACTTACTTATCGCAGCAGATTGTGCAGCCTATGCTTACGGAAATTTCCACGGCAAATTCATGAAGAACAAGGTAACCCTTATTGGCTGTCCAAAGCTTGACGAGGGAGATTACGCAGACAAGCTAACCGAAATCATTAGAAACAACGATCTAAAAAGTGTAACCGTTGTTCGTATGGAAGTCCCTTGTTGCGGCGGAATTGAACACGCAGTAAAAACAGCACTTCAGCAAAGCGGAAAATTTATCCCTTGGCAAGTGGTAACCATCAGTACCGATGGAAAAATTTTAGATTAATTATTGATTTTAATACATTTAGTATATAAGTAAAGGAGAAAGATTATGGAAAAGAAAATGTTTTGTTACCAATGTGAACAAACTGCAGGATGTAGCGGCTGTACTGGGGGTGCAGGGGTATGCGGCAAGTCTGCAAGCACAGCAAATCTACAAGATGAACTGACCGGAGCACTAATCGGCCTTGCCCGTGTAACCAAGCCAGAAGACAGAACCGAAAGCCTAAACAAACTGGTTCTTCAGGGCCTCTTCACAACCGTAACCAATGTTAGCTTTAACGATGCGACCGTGAAGGTACTCACCCAAAAGGTTCAATCAGAAAATCCAGCGGCGGAAGCCTTTGATATGGAAACCCTATGGCAAGATAACGAAGACCTCCGTTCCCTCAAATCCCTAATTCTCTTTGGAATCAGAGGAATCGCTGCCTATGCTTACCACGCAATGGTATTGGGATATCAGGATAAGGAGGTAGATGACTTTTTCTATGAGGGCCTTGCAGCAATATCTGCCGACCTTTCTATGGAAGAACTTCTCCCTATCGTCATGAAAACCGGAGAAATCAACCTTAAGTGTATGGAATTATTGGATCGTGCCAACACCGAAACCTATGGTGTTCCAGAACCGACAACCGTTCCGCTTATGGTAGAAAAAGGACCATTTATTGTCATCAGTGGACATGATTTATATGATATGAAATTATTGCTTGAGCAAACCGAAGGAAAAGGCATTAATGTTTATACCCACGGAGAAATGCTCCCTGGCCATGCCTATCCGGAATTAAAAAAATATTCCCATCTAAAGGGGAACTTTGGTACAGCTTGGCAAAATCAAAGAAACGAATTTGACCAGATTCCAGGCGCAGTTTTGTTTACGACCAACTGCCTAATGCCAATTAAGGAAAGCTATGCCGATAGAGTATTTACCACGGAAGTTGTCTCCTATCCTGAGCTTGTCCATATTGGAGAAGACAAAGACTTTACACCGGTAATTGAAAAAGCGCTTGCCCTTGGCGGATATGACCAAGACACCCCATTCACAGGGATTAACGGCGGAACAGAGGTAACCACAGGCTTTGGCCATGGTACAATTCTCTCTGTTGCCGATAAGGTAGTAGAAGGCGTTAAAGCCGGAGCAATTAAGCACTTCTTCCTTGTTGGTGGCTGCGACGGTGCCAAAACAGGTAGAAACTACTACACGGACTTTGTAAAACAATCACCGGAGGATAGCATCATCCTAACCCTTGCCTGCGGAAAATTTAGATTTAACGACCTAAATATCGGAGAAATCGCCGGTCTTCCAAGAATTATGGACATGGGACAATGCAACGATGCTTATGGTGCAATTAAGGTTGCTATCGCCCTTGCTGAAGCCTTTGACTGTGGCGTGAATGATTTGCCGCTTTCTATGGTGCTTTCATGGTACGAACAAAAAGCAGTTTGCATTTTGCTTACCTTGCTTCACCTAGGAATCAAAGATATTTATCTTGGACCTACACTTCCTGCCTTCGTTTCACCAAACGTGCTAAACTTCCTTGTTGAGAACTTTAACATCTCTCCAATTAGCACACCGGAAGAAGACTTGAAAAAAATCTTAGGCGCATAAAACAAACTACCAAAACACCGTTCATAAATAACCCGCGAAGTAGACAAAGCTGCTTCGCGGGTTTATTGTACAATCCAGTATTTCCAGTACCTATAGTAATATTGCGATAACTTGTGGATAAGTCACTTCCAACATCTGTAAATTCACTGGACTTAGCCTGTAATTTCAACGTTTTTTTCATATTTTTTTATACACAGCCACTTGTGCGATAAATTGTATACAATGCTATTTTGCCTGTGGAAAACTTCTCTGCCTGTTGAAATTTAGGCATAGTCCATGTTAACAGTTTGATATGATGCAAAAACATCCCTCCGTCCCCCGGACGAAAGGATGTCTTCTCTGCGTTAAGAAATAGCCTATAAAACAAAGCCTGCTATAGTATAAGCGATAATGGTAACCACAATCGGTGGTGCAATTAGCGGCAATGCGGTTCTTACATAGTCGATGTTTCTAATCTTAGTAATTCCACAAGTTAGCGTTACAGAGTCTCCGTAGAAGCAAGTTGCACTACCTGCTGCTGCTCCGGCAATAACCGCACC
>JAVWKI010000145.1:0-4555 GCA_036638575.1 Anaerovoracaceae bacterium
AGGAGCGTGAAGACCTGACAGCCATGGTTGCCATTGCTAAGACACTTACAGACAAGATTGACGCTACGGCGAAAGAGCACAAGCGCATTTCCGATGGGGTTAAGGCTTATCCAGAGGAGGACGTAACCTCTGCGGACAAAAAAACAATCCAAAAGCTAAAGGCAGATGCACAAATCCTTCTTGATGGCAGCAACCTTACAAAGGAGGAGCGCAAGGCGCTTACCACAGTATCTGAACGTATTGATTCACTCACTAAAACTATTGAAGCTGCCGGGATTGCCTCCGTGCCTGACTCCTACAAGAAGGTTAAGGACATAAACAAGGATAGCGTTTCACTTTCAAATCAAGATGCGCTTGAAAAGGCAAAGGCAGACCTAGAAAAAGCAGTTAAGGATTTCAGCAAAAACTATACTGCCGAGGAAACAGTGTCCCTCAACGCAAGAATTTCACAGGTAGATGGAGCACTTAAGGCTCTTGAACATGTAAATTCCGCAATAAAAGCAATAGAACAGCTTCCTAATCCTGAAGCAGTGAAGCACGAAAATCGTGATTCTATTGTGGCTGCAAATAAACTTTATGACAGTCTAACTGCTCATGAAAAATCATTGATTAGCAAGGAGGCTTCAGAAAAGCTTAAAAGAGTCTGCACCGCATTGGCGAACCTCCAGCTTAATGATAACACTACAGGAATTAAGATTGAAGCAGTGGGCGACACGACACTTGATCCCAACACTGAGCTTATCGTTGCACCATTAAAGGCAGATGAAGCCCAAGTGAAGAACGTTTACGCTGCGGCAAGCGGAAGCGAGATTGTCGGTTTATTCGATATCTCGTTACACCTGGATCATGCAAAAATACAGCCTAACGGTATGGTTCGCATAAGCTTAACCTTAACCGAAGAGCAATTACAGAGGTTTAAAGACTTCAAAATCGTTTATATTGACGACAATAACGTTGTAACCATTCTCCCTAGCACGGTGGATGGAGGAAAAATCCAATTTGAGACCAATCACTTTAGCTGCTACGGCATAATTGGTAGCATTGTGGCAGAGGATTCACCTACACCTGGTACCACACGGGGCAAGAATTCAAGCACCACACCAGGGAATAAAACAAGCGCAGTATCAAGTGACAATCAAATTGTCGCATCAGCTGACGCACCAAGGGATAAGCAACCTGCCGCATCAAAGGATGAAGCAAGGTCCACCCTTGACAAGGGTAAAACAATCAGTGATTTCTCCTTACTGCTCATTATAATCATTTTTGCAGTCTCAGGAGGTGCAGCACTTTTTATCGCTTACAAAACGTATAGTCGTAGAAAGCATAGCAGGTAACATTTACATGAAGGCTCTTGAAATCAAATTCGAGGGCCTTTTATCAAGGCATTCATGAAACATCACTATTCTTGAATGCCTCTATGTTGACCAACATAAAATACTATGATATAATTGTACAGAAGGAATTTTCAATTATAAAAGGAGGATATTATGAGAACATTATTTAAGGTTATGTCGATTCTTTACATTATCGGCGGAGGACTGGGCGTTTTGCTTGGAATCCTTGCTACCGTTGGCGTAGGTCTTTTGGGCGCTGCAGGTGCAGGTGCTACAGGTACTGATGCAGAAACCTTGGGCGTATTCGCAATTCTTGGTGCTGCCGTTGGCGTAGTTTACGTTATTGGCGGAGGACTGGGCATTCTAATCGGGATTTTCGGACTAAAGGGACTTGGCGGCAAGAAAGGCTTACTTACTGCTAGCTTGGTGCTTGTCATCATCGGCGCAGTAATCAGTGTCATCGGTTTATTTACCGGCGGAGATTTCTCCATTTCTTCTATTGCGGTATTGATCGCCCCTGCACTATTCTTGGTAGGCGGCTTCAACGTAAAAAAAGAATTACAGTAAACCCTAAAAAGAACGCACAGGAAACCTTCCTATGCGTTCTTTTTTTATTTCTTTTTATTTGATTTGTTTTTGTGATCTGTTCTTCTGCCTTGAGATTAAGTTACCGCATTTCCATCCTCTGCAACAGTTGTTACAAATTCAAATCGTTCCTTATCCTCTACCACGTTATCTGCAAAGAGAAGCATTCCGTTGGATGCTAAGCCTCTAATCTTTCTCGGTGCTAGGTTGGCCACCACAACCACCTTCTGTCCGATGACTTCTTCCGGTTTGTAACATTCTGCAACTCCGCTGACAATCTGTCTCACTTCCGGTCCGATTTTCACCTGGAACACCAGCAATTTATCTGCCTTTGGATGCTTCTTACATTCCAAAATTGTTCCCACACGAAGATCTAGCTTTGCAAAATCATCATATTGAATTTCTTCTTTTAGTTCAAGAGGTGCTTCTTTTTCTCCGCCGTTTAGTGCTTCTAGCTCCTCTAATTCTTTTTCAATATCTAGTCTAGGGAAGATCGCTTCGCCCTTCTTCACCTGCTCGCCATTCATCTGATCAAATTCCAGTGCATCTGCCCATTCCGGATCCGCATACCAAAGGCCCATCTGTTTTCTGATTTTGCCTGAAGTCGTGTGCATAAATGGATAGATCAAGATGGATACAATTCTTAAGGTCTCTGCCAAATTATGCAGCACTGTGTCTAGTCTATCCTTTTGTGCTTCATCCTTTGCCAAGATCCAAGGTGTTGTCTCATCAATATATTTGTTTGCTCGTCTTACCACAACCCAAATTTCTTCTAGGGCAGCGTTAAATTTAAACTTATCCATGGCCGCTTCTACTTTGCCTGCAGCACCTACAGCAATTGCGCGAAGCTCGTCATCAAAATCTCCGCTAACCTTTGCTTCCGGAACAAAGCTGCCATTGTATTTTTCAATCATGGAAACGGTTCTGCTCACTAGGTTGCCAAGGTCATTGGCAAGGTCATAGTTCATTCGCTTCAGCATTACTTCATTGGTAAACAAGCCATCCTGACCAAAGGTATATTCTCTCAACAAGAAATATTTCAGTGCATCAATACCATATCGTTCGATTAGCTTCACCGGGTCTACAACATTTCCCTTGGACTTACTCATTTTGCCGCCTTCCATCAGCAGCCATCCATGACCAAGTACCTGCTTTGGTAGCGGTAAGTCAAGGCTCATGAGCATTGCCGGCCAAATAATGGTATGGAAACGTACAATTTCTTTACCCACTAGGTGAACATTTACCGGCCAGTAGTGGTCATAAAGCTCACGTTTATCCGGGTAGCCTAGGGCAGTAATATAGTTTGTCAACGCGTCTAGCCATACATAAATTACATGTTTGCCATCAATAGGCACCTTAATTCCCCAGTCAAAGCTGGTTCTTGAAATACAAAGATCCTCAAGTCCCTGCTCTACAAAGGCAATCATCTCATTTCTACGAGACTCCGGCTGAAGGAATTCCGGGTTTTCTCTAAACAGCTTTAGTAAATCCTCTTGGTACTTGCTTATCTTGAAGAAGTAGGCTTCCTCTTTTGCATTCTCTACCGGTCTTCCGCAATCGGGACATTTGCCATCTACTAGCTGATTTTCTGTCCAGAAGGATTCACAAGGCGTACAATAAAGTCCTTCATACTCACCCTTGTAAATATCTCCCTTGTCATAAAGCTCCATGAAGATTTTTTGTACTCGCTCTACATGTCTTGACTCTGTTGTTCGGATAAAGTCATCATAAGAGATTTCCATTGTCTTCCAAAGATCTTTAATTCCTGCCACCACATTGTCTACATAGGCCTGAGGGCTTACTCCCGCTTTTTCTGCTATGGTCTGAATCTTTTGTCCATGCTCGTCGGTTCCGGTCAAGAATCGAACATCGTATCCAAGGGCACGCTTAAATCTTGCCATTGCATCTGCCATAACCGTGCAATAAGTATGGCCGATATGTAAATTATCGCTAGGATAATATATCGGTGTGGTAATATAAAATTTTTCTTTTGCTTCTGTCATTTCAAACTTCCTTTCTGTTAACCCTTTATCGAATGGGATAAAGCGGTGCACAGCTTGCCTGTGCATTATTTAGAATATCACAAAATCTCCCTCTTCGCAATGGCTAAGCCAATAGACAGAAGCCTTGCCTTCCAATAAAAAAACGCGACCCTTGCATGAAGCAAGGTTATCGCGTTTTTGTTTCTTCTCACTAGAGTACCAATGATGGTGCTGCATATACACGCTGTGCAAGCTCTCTATCTAAATCAAAGAGACCTTTTGGATCTGCTCCAAACAGCTTAAACTGGCTAACCATGTTATCTGCGTTGGTTTCTTCTTCTCCCTGCTCCTTAACAAACCAGTCTAGGAACTGCATGGTTCTGAAATCCTTAACCGTATACGCTGCATCATAGATGTTGTGAATCAATCCGGTCACTAGGCGCTCATGCTCAGCTCCACCATTTAGTGGATCGATGTATTCCTTTAGTTCAAGGTCCGGTTTTTTGATGGCTTCAAGCACTACCTTTTCGCCATTGTTCTGTAGGTACTTAGAGAACAGCATTGCGTGATCCCGCTCTTCTTGGGCCTGAATAAAGTACCAGTTTGCAAAACCGTCAAGACTCTGCTCTGCATAATAGTTGGCAAAATCCAAAT
>JAVWKI010000146.1:0-613 GCA_036638575.1 Anaerovoracaceae bacterium
AATAAAAATCCTCTATGGAAAAAACACCGACCCTCTGCTCCTGTCCACCTTGACCTGCTGAAAACTTTCGTCTCATTCCGTAAACGGTTTCCGGCAATCGATCGTATTCCTCTTGTAGCCTTCTACCTATATTTTGGTACGCTTCTGCAGGTAGCCAAATACAAAACCCCGGACCAAAATCATGATCCCTTGAATATTCATCGTCATAGCCGAAGCATTCGGATCCTTCCCCCACAAGGCCTACCGCACCTTGCCTCGTACCTGCTGAAAAACATCGATCCAGCATCGGCCGACCATATTCTTCGTAAAACTGCCTCGATAAGGCCATTCCCTTCATTTCCATAGATTCCGCTAACCCCCTTGCCTTTTTTTCTGTTCTGATTAACTCCGCGCCATTGCCTGATGAATCTGGTTTATGGCGTCACAAATTCTCTCGTAATTTAAATTTTTTCCAAAATCCCTCTCGGTCAATGCCTTTGCCTGTTCATAATATTCCTTTGCTTGAGAAAGCTTCCCTTCTTGATAGGCAAGGCCACCCATGGCCGCCATGGCGGTTGCGTAGTGGACATCCTTCCCTCCGGTTTCCTTCTCAAATATGCTGATGGCACGCTCC
>JAVWKI010000146.1:623-4520 GCA_036638575.1 Anaerovoracaceae bacterium
GCAATTTCAAACTTGCCTTGGGCGGTTTGGACCTCCCCTAGGTTCACGTAGGTCGTCGCCAGTTCCCCTCGCTTATCCGGATAATCCACAATAATATCCAGGGCCTTCCTTGAACAGTTTTCTGCATCGTTCAGTCTTCCCATCTCTCGATAAACTGCACTTAGGCTGTTGTTTAACGCCGCCATGCGATAATCCTTCCAAAAACCCAATGCAGTTAAAATCTCTTCGGCCTCCTGGTATACCTTGTACGCTTTTTCGATTTCTTGGCCTACAATATGCACCGTTCCCAAGTTGATTAATGCTGTTGCATAGTTTTCTGTTTTGTCCAGACCATTTCGGCGAAGCTCTGCCAATACACGAAGATAAAGCACTTCCGCCTCCGGAAGCTTTCCTTGTGCCCGATAAAATCCGCCCAGCTCATTACATGCCGCAATTACGCCCTGGGCATCTCCCCCTCGCTCTGCGTCTTCCTTCCATTGTAGACAGTATCCTTCCACTTCACGAATTCTACCCTCTGCAAAAATACTGTCCAGTCCTGCATAAAACTGATTGATGTCGCCCATAGATTCCTCCGTTTTTTCCCGTTGATTTTTCGTTTCCTTAGTTAGGTTGATTGTATATCCTCTGCCCCCTTATGTCAAATTAAAAGAGAAAAGCAGCCTCCATTTTTGGAGCACTGCTTCCCCCTTTTTTTCCGTTCAATTAATCATTGGCTGTTTTTTTGGCGATAAAGCCGCAAGCAACACCCGTTACCAATATTCCCAGTACCAAAATGGTGTATCTGCAAATATTGAATAAATCTCCTTCTAGAACCAATCCTTTTAGTGCTAAATACGCAGCTTCTCCTGCATCAATTACCGACAAGAACATCCCGCCAGAACCAAAGTTTGTAATGTAGCTCATTACACCCGTTGCAGAAAGAATTACTCCTAGTACTACACAGCCCATAAAAATTTTCACAAAGTCTAGCTTCGTATTGACAAAAATCACCTGTCCCACAAGACAAAATACTCCACTAACCAAAAACGCGTTGAACATGCCAATGGCTTGGAATCCGGTAATTAATGGGGCAAACCCCACCGCATCCATGCTGTCGGCAGGGGGAACCACTTCCAAGTTGACAAATTTGGCAACGATTGCCAAAATCAGTGCAGTTCCATAACATACAGCAAAAATTTTCAGTGGTGCAGTCAATCCCATTTTCAACACTTTTTCACTTGGCAAGCCATCCTTCCTCAATGCAATCATGTACTCTGCCATTCCTCCGGACAACCCGCACATGGGCATCATTGCACCCATTCCACCAAACTTTGTCACCTTTTGATAAACGCCCATGATGGTCAACACCCCACCAATCAAAGCCATGGTATAAACCATAAACGTAATGGCCATGACCACTTGAATTCCTGCCATTAAGTAGCAGTTAAAGATGAGGAAGGCTACCGTTCCCAGCACGCCTCCTACAACAAATGCTCCACAATAACCTTTTAGCTTATCCATTTTTCACCTCTCAAGTTCTTTTTTCAACTTTTCTTTTTTCGCATTTGAATATTGAACAATCGCGCGTTTCAGTGCTAGCTCTGCCATCATTGCACAGTGGAGATTTTCCTCTGCCAATCCGCCTAAATATGCGGCAACTTCTTTGTGGCCAATGAGATAAGCTTCCATTACCGGCTTATCCTTCGCCAAATTAATTACCGCATATCCACAAGCTTTTGCAACATCACAAGCAGTGGGTGTAATGGAAAACCCTATACCAGAAACCAGTTCTCTTTCTGTTTTAAAATATACTGAGAGTTCATCTCCGCAGTCCGGATCTGTGCAGGCACCTTCTGCCATCGCTTCTGCTTGCCCACAGGAACACTTCCCCTCTTCAATCACTTTTTTTATTACTGCTTGCTTCGTTTCCATTTTGTTTCCCTCTCACGATTTACTGTTCACTTCAACTTAGTATAGGTTTTCTATAGATTTTTTCACCAATGTCTTGGCAATGTCAATTTTGTATCCGTTATTTTCAAGAGGTAATGCCCCTGCTAATGCAAGTTCTCCCGCCTGTAATGCAACCTCTGCTGACGGAGCTTTTCCCTTCAAGAAGGCTTCTGCCTGGCTTGCTCTGATTGGAATCGGTGCGCAGGCACCAAGAACAATTTTTGCATCTTCGATCTTGCCCTCTACCAAGGTATAGGTTGTTGCAATTCCTAAAATTGCAAAGTCAATGGCCTTTCTGTATCTGAATTTATCGTAGCTTGCGACCACATTGTTTCCTGGCTTAGGAACAACAATTTCCAGTACAATTTCTCCCGGCTTCAGTGCTTCCTTAACCCTTGTCTTTGCAGTGAGTAAACGCTCCACAGAAATTTTTCTCATATTGGTGTTTACTTCTGCTCCCAAGGCGATTAAAACATTGCCCATGTCGCTAGGGTTTACTGCCAGGCAGCCGCAGTTCATGCAACGCTCTGCTTCTTTGGCAGCAGCAGCTTTGGAAATACCGATGAAGTCTTCTTTATCTAAGCTTCGTTCTTCTTTTTCGATTTCAGGAATCTGTGTTGCCTTGTTACAGCTTCTGCAAGCACCGCTGAAGCTCTTTAGTTGTTCACAAGCTGCCTCTATCTCTGGCTGCAAGTCTTCTCCACCTAAGTAATCCTTCATTGCTGCTACTGTATTTTTACCTGCCGCAATGGCTGCAATTACTGTAGATGGTCCTGTTGTAACATCTCCTGCTGCAAAAAGTCCCGGAATGTTGGTCTTGTTTCCATCAATCGCTTTGATCCTGCCTCGTTCAGTTTCCACCGGGAAGCTTCCCTTCAAGAAATCCAGTTCAGCAATTTGTCCTATGGCCATCAAGATAACATCCGCTTCAATGTTCATTAGGTTGTCTTCTTCGTATTGTGGAGCAAACTTTCCGCCTTGGTCGAAAACTTGCTTACAATGTTTAAATTCGATTCCGGAAACTCCTTCATCGCCCTTAATTACATCCTTAGGGCCCCATCCATTGTGCAGCTCTACGCCTTCTTCCAAAACTCGCTCTACTTCTTCGTTATTTGCCGGCATTTCCTCTCTAGACTCTAGACAGACCATACTTACCTTTGGTGCGCCAAGACGTTTTGCTGTAATGGCAACGTCAGCAGCAACATTTCCGCCACCGACAACAACAACATTTGCTCCCGGCTTGTCGTGAATATAGTTGTTTACATCTACCAAGAAGTCTAGTCCAAACTTGGTCATTTCTTCCCCTGAAATTCCAATCAACGGACGCTTCCAGGTACCGGTATCCAGCATTACACTGTCATAGCCTTCATAGAGGCTTTCCAAAGAAATTCCATCTTCTCCAACCAGTTCATTTAGTCTAAAGTCGATTCCCATGTTCTTCAAAATGCCGATAAAGTCTTTTACCACTTCTTTTGGCAGACGATAAGCAGGAATTGCATAAGCAAGGCAACCACCGGCTTCTTCCATTCGCTCAAATAAGGTTACTGCATACCCTTCTTTTCTGAGGAAATATGCAGCAGTAAGACCTGCAGGGCCTGAGCCAACAATGGCAATTTTCTTTCCGTTTTCTTTTTCTGGAGGTGCATAGAATTTTTCTCTATTTTCTAGAATGTAATCTCCCATGTATCGTTCAATGGCACCGATGTTTACGCCTTCATCAAAAGTTCCTCGTCCGCAACTTTCTTGACAGAAATGTGCACATACAGGGCTGGTAATAAACGGCATTGGGTTTACATCCAAAATAATTCTTGCTGCCTCTTCAATTTTACCTTCTCTTAATTCTGCCAAATAAGCCGAAATCTTTGTATGGGCAGGACAGGCGTTTGTGCATGCACTGGTATTCACTTCTGCACTACCAAAGATAGAATGGAATCGGTTTTCCCCCATCATAGCATAGCAAATTTCACC
>JAVWKI010000147.1:0-4498 GCA_036638575.1 Anaerovoracaceae bacterium
TTAAATATATTGCAGATCCGGAGACCGAGCTGGCCGCAATTACCTATTGGCAAATGGGTAGCTTTGCTTATATTGATTTGAAAAGCTTATTCACCGTACTTCCTTTGGCGATTATCGCCCTAGTGGTGCTTCTTGCTATGGCCTGGTGGATTGACATCCTATCTTTGGGTGAAAAAGAGGCACAAATGTTGGGTGCAAAAGTAAGTGGATTGCGGCTTGTTTGCATTATCTGTGCAACGATACTCACCTCTTCAGCAGTTTGTATTGCTGGAACGATTGGATGGATAGGGCTAGTCATCCCGCATTTCGGACGGATGATGGTAGGGGCAAATAACCGACGACTCTTACCGGCGGCATGTTTATTGGGCGGTATATTCTTGCTTTTGGTGGATACCCTTACACGAATGATAGGCCCGGCGGAAATGCCGATTAGCATATTGACCGGTATTGTGGGTGCACCATTTTATGCATGGTTGCTTTATCAACAAAGGATGGAATTGCGATGATTTATGAAATAAAGAATCTTTCTTTTCGGTACCCGGGGAACCAAAAGAATACGTTGAGCAAGGCTTCTTTTCAACTGCAAAAAGGAGAAATTTTAACGATTTTAGGTCCAAATGGTGCGGGGAAGACTACATTGATGAATTGTATGGCTAAGCTACTTACACCAACAGAAGGAGAGATCCTTGTTGAGGGGAAGCCGTTAAAAAATATAGAAATCAGAGAGTTGGCTGGATTGGTCAGCTATGTTCCGCAAATTCACACACCAACGTTTAACTATACTGTGCTGGATTTTGTCCTTATGGGTCGTGCCCCAAAGGTGGGTATGTTTGGTCGGCCGGGAAAAGAATATTAAAAATTATGCATGGAACTTTTGGAGACTGTGGGAATTTCTAGCTTGGCAAACCGATCCTATATGGAACTAAGCGGAGGAGAGCGACAGCAAGTACTGATTGCTCGAGCCATGGTTCAAGAACCTCATGTGATTCTTTTTGATGAGCCAACCGCACATCTGGATTTTGGAAATCAGCATCGGGTGCTGCGCATGATTCGACAGCTTTCGGAAAAGGGATATGGGATTGTAATGACTACCCACAATCCGGATCACGGGCTACTCCTAGGCGGGAAGGTGGCCATAGTCGGGAGAGATGGAACAATATTGTCTGGAGCTGCCGAAGAAATTATTACGGAAGCCAATTTAAAAGAAATCTATCAAATCGACTTGAAGTTACTATGGGTAGACCAGATGGGAAGAAAAACCTGCGTGGTTCCTAGGATATAAGGGGTGTTTATGAAAAAACTAATTGCAGTGATGCTTTTGATTGCACTGATTTTCACCATGAGTGGATGTGGAAGTGAAAAAGAACAAGGAGAAAAATCAGAAAGCATCGGGAAAATTATAGAGGAAAGCCAAACGACCAGAACGGTTGTAGATCAAGCGGGTAGGCGGGTAGAAGTTCCAAAAGAAAGCGAAAGCTTTGCACTTTGTTACCGCGTAATTGTTCGATTTTTGCTCAATCTAGAGCAGGGAGAAAAAATCAAAGGCATAGGAAAGACAGAACCATTTTTAGTGGAGGTGGAACCGAGCTTAGCAGAGGCTGTTGATGTGGGTAAAGGCGTTGTAGACATTGAAGCCTTAGCAAAACTAGAGCCGGATATTTTTTTTCATAAAGCCAGTGATAGAGAGACGTTAGAAGCCGTGCAGAAATTGGGAATCCCAGCAATCGGGATCAATGTGGAAACTCCGGAGGATATGTTGGTGGCGATTGAACTGATGGGGAATGTTTGTGGAGCACAGGAAAAGGCAGAAACCTTGATTTCTTATTATCGTGGAAAGATTGCCAAAGCAAAGGAATTGACGCAAGACATAAAAAATAAGAAAACCGCTGTGGTTATGGGTTCCTCTCTTGGAAAGGTAGCCACGGACAGGATGTTGCAGGGGGAAATGTTAGCGGCGGCAGGAGCAATAAATGGTGCACAAGGCATAAGCACTGGAGAGCTTTGGCCAACGGTGGGTACGGAGGAAATTTTCCAATGGGATCCAGAGTATATCTTTATTGGAAACAATGAGTCTGCCAATTACACAGTGGAAGATATTTTAACCGATGCCAACTGGTCGGAGCTTACTGCAGTAAAAAATAAAAATGTGTACCTTCTTCCGGCAGAAGCTGATCCGTGGGACTTCCCTGGCGTGGTCAGTGGAATAGGCATTGACTACATGATTCATATCCTGTATCCAGAGTTGCTGTCTAGACAAAGCTTGGAGGAAAATGTGACGGAATTTTATCAAATTGCCTATGGAATAACGGCCCCGAAAGGATGGTGACATAAATGAATAAAAATAAAGGGATCGTTGTATTGATTACGGTCTTGTTGACCTTTTGTTCCGTATTCTTTGGTTCTAGCCATTACCAAGCCGCATATGCCGATGCAGGAAATTTAGAAATTCGTATCGGATACTTTGGTGATGTGGGGGATTATCGTGTAAAGGCGAATTTTACCCGAAGTGAACTAGAAGCCCTGGGAACCGCGGAGTATAGGTACAGCAATATAACAAGCTTTGGTACAGTGATGGAAATTGTGGCCAGAGGGGTGACCGTTACAGAAATATTGTCTGCGGCAGGGATTGATCCCGGGTCGGTAGAAACGCTAAATTTTAGAACAACAGATGGAACACAAGTGAATAACTGGTTCGTTTCTCTTTCTATGGGGAAGTGGGTTTATGGCAATCGTTACTACTATCCAAACCTTAGGGGGAATTACCAGACACAGGAGCAACAAGTTCTTCCTGGGGAGGGAGCTCTTTCTGGAGCAATTTCTGTTCCTTCGATTCTCGCAATTGAAAGCTGTGAAACGAAAAGCCCAACGGCGGTTATTGACGGGACCATGATGGATACAGAGAGTAGTTATCGATTTTGTGCAGGACAAGGGCCACTTTCTGAGGGGATTCCTTCTTCGGATGTAACCTCAAACAATTCTGCTCAGTGGATTTACGGCATTGATGTAACGTTAAGAGGCTCTCCGGGAGAAGCTACCGGGGTTAGCCTAAAGATAGACGATCCCAATGTGAAGGTGGGAAGTCAAAAAAAGATTACGGCAATAATCCAAGGACATGAACTTTTTGAAGACAAAGTAAATGGTACCCTTACTTGGAGCAGCAGCGACGAATCCATTGCCACTGTAGATGGTGAGGGGAATGTGACCGTACATAAGGAGGGGGCAGTAACCATTACCGCAACGACGGAGAATGGAATTAGCCGATCCGTGACGATTAATGGGGTAGGACAGATGCCGGGGGATAAGGAATCCATAAAGGATAGCGGAGGCGAAAGTGGTGCTATGGGGGTCGCCTTATCCCAAGGAGAACCAAGGGATATTGAGGCACAGGACAGCAAAGAAAAAAGAAATGCAAATTTGAAGGGAAAAACAGTTAAGGGAATTAATTTGGTTAAAGCAGGACAAGAAGAAATGGCGGAAGATGTAGTTGCATTACCCCCAGAAACCGCAGATGAACATGCACCGGTTTATATGCTTGCAGTAGGGCTGTTTTGTTTGACTTTAGGAATGGTGTTAAGGATATTTAGGTATAAACGGGAGGTATAAATTTTGTTTTCAGAGACAGTACAAGAAATGTTAAGAGCCGTGGCGAGTGTTTTACAAACGCCTACGATTGTTATTTTATTATTCATTATTGCAGAAACGATCATTATGCTTGGAAGTATTATTGCAGAGTTGTTTACAGAACGCAAGCGGATGAAGGCGAGAATCCCTACCTTAGTGGATCAAATACAGGGTAAGACGGGAGAGGAATTGCTAGAAGTCATTGATAAGAGTGGATTGTTAAAGCGACAGCGCCAAGCCATTAGAGAATTGGTGACGAGAGAGTTGTTGCCGGAAAAAACAAGAGATGCAGTGGCAAGACAATTGCTATTTGAAGAACAAACCCATTATGACAAAATTACAAAGTTGACGGATGTGGTTGCCAGAGTTGCACCTATGTTTGGTCTGCTAGGAACACTCATCCCCTTAGGCCCAGGACTTATTGCATTAGGACAAGGAGACACGAAAACCCTTTCGGAGTCTTTGCTGATTGCCTTTGATACAACCATTGCTGGGTTGATCAGTGCGGCTGTAGCTTATGTGATCTCTGCGGTTAGGAAAAATTGGTACGAAGAGTATTTGGTGAGCTTGGAAACCATAATGGAGAGTATCTTAGAAGAACAAAATAAGAAAGGTTAGGAAAATGAGTTTACATCAGAAAAGAGGACGATTGCGGGTGAATCGGAACAAAGAAGATTTAAACCCTATGGATGGACTGGCAAATTTGGCAGATGCCATGCTAGTTTTTGCCTGTGGCTTGTTGGTGGCCTTAATTGTAAACTGGAATGTAGATGTAGGTGCTGAACGTAAGCCGCAGGAAATTGCTGATGGTGGGGCAGGAGAAACGGAAATCGTATTAGATGAAAGTAACTTGCAAGAAATGGGAAAAGTATACAAG
>JAVWKI010000148.1:0-4450 GCA_036638575.1 Anaerovoracaceae bacterium
CAGCGTGTAATTGAATCAAGAAAAACAAATTTAGAGCTATTGCTTTCAAACCACGTTGGAGATTGCAGACCACCATGCGTAATTGCCTGTCCGGCACAGACGGACTGTCAGGGCTATGTAGGACTAATTGCCAATGGAGAATATGAAGAAGCACTAGAGCTAGTTAAGGATAAGATTCCTATGCCGGCATCTCTTGGACGAGTATGTCCTCATCCTTGTGAAACTGAGTGTAGAAGAGGCCTGGTCGATGAGCCGGTAGCCATTCAGCTACTGAAGAGATTCGCGGCAGATCAGGATTTGATGAGCGACGAAGTGTTTGTTCCTGAATGTGAAGAAGAAACCGGTAAAGGCGTTGCTGTAATCGGAGGAGGACCGATGGGTCTTTCTGCTGCTTACTTCCTTCGTCAGATGGGTCACAGCGTTACTGTATTTGAAGCAATGCCAAAAGCCGGCGGAATGCTTCGTTACGGTATTCCTGAATATAGGCTACCAAAGGAAATCGTAGATGCAGAGGTTGAAGTAATGGAAGCCATGGGTGTTGAACTGATCACCAATACAAAGATCGGTGTAGACATTCCTTTTGAAACGGTAAAAAATGACTTTGATGCAGTACTTTTGGGAATCGGTGCTTGGGTATCCACAGGCGTAGGCTGCAAAGGAGAAGAACTACCGGGAGTAATCGGTGGTATCGACTTCCTACGCAAGGTAGTAAGAAACCAGCCAATTAAGCTAGGCAAAAAAGTTGCCATCGTTGGAGGCGGTAACACTGCTATGGATGCTTGTAGAACTGCAGTAAGATTAGGCGCAGATGAAGTTTACAACATCTACAGAAGAACAAAAGATGAAATGCCGGCGGATATGATAGAAATCGTAGAAGCAGAAGAAGAAGGCGTAATCTTCAAGAACCTAACCAATCCACTAGAGATTCGTGCAGGTGAAGACGGAAGAGTTAAGGAAGTAGAAGTACAGATCATGGAGCTAGGCGAGCCGGATGAATCCGGAAGAAGAAGACCAATTCCGGTTGAAGGCAAGACAGAAATCATTGAAGTAGATACGGTGATTCTTGCTATCGGACAGGCAGTAGACGCTTCCTTCTTTGGAGACATTGAAACAACCAAAAAAGGCGCTATCGCTTATGATGCAGAAACCTTTATGACCAGCATTCCGGGAGTATTTGCCGGAGGAGACTGCGGAAACGACAAGATTTCTATTGCGGTTGAAGCAATCGCTGATGCAAAGAAAGCCAGCGGCGTAATTGATGCTTACTTAAACGGAGAAGAAGTGCGATATGAAGCACCGTTCTTTGTTACCCGAGATGATATTACAGAAAAAACCTTTGAAGATAGAGAGAGACTTTGCAGACCGGAAATTGATGAGCTAACTGCAAGAGAGAGAAGAGATAATTTTTCAGAAGTAATTCCTAGCTGCTACAGCGAAGAAGATGCAGTGGCAGAAGCAGATCGTTGCTTAGAGTGTGGATGTCATGACTATTACGAATGTAAATTAATTGACTTTGCAAATCAGTACGATGTGAAACCGGAACGATTCCAAGGAGATAAGAACGAAATTGAATTTTGTGATGATCATCCGTTTATTGCCAGAGATCCGAACAAATGTATTCTTTGCGGATTATGCGTAAGAGTTTGTGACGAGGTAATGGGAATTGGTGCGTTAGGTCTTGTAGATCGAGGCTTTGATACGGTAGTTAAACCGAACTTAGAAAAGCCACTAGCAGAATCCGGTTGTGTATCTTGTGGACAGTGTGTAAGCGTATGTCCTGTAGGTGCATTACAGGAAAGACAAACGGTAGCTAAGGAAGTTCCGGTAGATGCATATCTTACAGAAACTACTTGCTCATTCTGTTCTGTAGGCTGTAGCCTTGTGGTAGAATCCATAGGTGATATGCTGATTAAATCCAACCCAGACAAGGAAGGCCCGGTAAACAAAGGTCTCGCTTGCGGAAAGGGTAAATGGGGATTTGACTGTGCTATGCTAGAGGATAAGCTAGAAGAACCATTGATCAAGGATGGTGACGGATTCAGAGAAACCGACTATCATGAAGCTTTGGTTATGGTGGCAAAGAAGGCAGAAGCAGTGGCAACAAGATATGGCAAAGAAGCAGTGGCAGTAGCTATTTCTGATAGATTGACCAACGAAGAGGCCTATGCAATCAAAAAACTTGCAGGGGTTATGGATGCTAAAACTTTATGCTTCAACCATAGAGAAAGCGGACTAGCAAAGGTGCTTGGCGTTGATGCTTCACCAAACACCATTGATGAACTTCTTTCTACAAATGTAATTTTGGTTGCTGGCTTCAATACGGTAGGAAATCCGGTAATTCAGCTGAAGCTAAAACAAGCTGCAGAAAACGGAGCAAAGGTAATCCTAATCAACCCTGAAGAATATGTACAGCATTTTGACTTTGCAACAAAGGTTGTTTATACCAAAAATGATCTTGCGCCACTTAAGGAAATTGCCAAGGCGTTAATCGATGGCGGTGCAAAATCAGCTCTTCCAGGCTTTGATGCTTTTGCAGAAAGTCTAGCTGGAGTAACGGTTTCTGCGGACATGGCAGAGATTGCCAAGCTTTATGGAGAGGCGAAGAAGGCAATGATCGTCTTTGCACAAAATTTTGCAACTACAGAGGCAGCAACCTTAATGGGAGACATCGCTTTACTTTCTGGACATATTGGTTCACCGAGAGACGGTATCTTACAGGTTAAGCCAAAGAACAACTCTCAGGGCCTTGTGGACATGGGCATTAGAAACACAGCGGCAGCAATGGAAGGTGTTAAGGCACTATTGGTATTTGGAGAGGATCCTGCACCAGAGTTTACGGAAGGCCTAGAATTCTTGATGGTTTGCGATACCCATCCGACAAAAACAGTAGAGAGAGCGGATGTTGTGATTCCGGGAACCGGATTTGCTTCTATCGATGGAACCTTTACCAATACAGAGAGAAGACTGTTGCCGGTAGAGTCTGCAATTGATGAAGGCGTAGTACTTTCCAACTGGGAAGTTGCAGCAGAAATCGCAGCAGTTTATGAAGAAGACTTTGGTTTTGAAGAAACAGAAGACATTTCTCTAGAAATGGATGATTTAATTCCGGCATATAAATATGCGGAAATCGGAGAAGTTCTAGGTGGCGTTTTGGCTCCTGTTGATCCGGAATTCAAGGTTGTAGGTAGCGGAATGTTTGCAGATCCAAAGAAATCAACGGATAACCTGTTGAATATTATGGACGAGCGTCTTCCAAGACCGGTAAAAATGACGGAATAATTAAGCAGAAAAATAAATAAAAAAAGCCGGCAGACCTTAGGGACTGTCGGCTTTTTTTGATAGAATAAGGGGGAAAGAAAATGGAAAAAATGATCATTTTAGGGGTGCTGATTCCTTTTGTAGGAACTACCCTAGGGGCAGCTATGGTGCTGCTGCTGAAAAAAGAAATTCGACCAGGCGTACAAAAATTATTGCTTGGATTTGCTTCCGGGGTAATGATTGCAGCCTCGATTTGGTCCTTGCTGTTGCCGGCCATTGAACAGACTGAGGCGGCTGGTGGGATTCCTTGGTTGCCTGCGACCGTAGGATTTTTGCTGGGCACAGGATTTTTGTTGCTGCTAGATAGTGTGATTCCCCACCTTCATCAAAACGAGGAACGGCCGGAGGGACTTCATTCCAAAGCAAAGAAATCAACCATGCTTATCCTTGCGGTGACCTTGCATAACATCCCGGAAGGAATGGCGGTAGGTGTTGTATTTGCTGGATTGATTGCAGGGAACAGTGGCGTGACCCTGTCAGGAGCATTGGTTTTGGCACTGGGAATCGCAATACAAAACTTTCCGGAGGGTGCAATTGTATCCATGCCGTTAAAATCATCGGGATTATCCAAGGGAAAGGCGTTTTTGTATGGAACCTTGTCGGGAATTGTAGAGCCTATGGGGGCAGCGTTAACCATTGCCCTTACCGGACTATTTGTTCCCATCTTGCCCTACCTGCTAGCCTTTGCCGCCGGAGCGATGATCTACGTTGTGGTAGAAGAGTTGATTCCTGAACTACAAGAAGGGGAGCATTCTAATATTGGAATCATAGGGGTATCCTTGGGATTTGTGTTAATGATGGTTTTGGATGTAGCACTAGGCTAGCATAAATAAATTGACAACAGAAAACACTACATATATACTAAAAACGGTAGGTTTTTATGCTGCCGGTTTATAGGTAAAAAAAGGAGAAGAAATAGAATGTTTAAAACATTAGCAGAAGCAAAAAGATTTATTGAAGACAATAAAATCAAAATGGTTGATTTTATGATGATCGATATTGACGGAAGATGGAGACATTTAACCATTCCAGCAGATCGTTTAGAAGAAGACACATTAGAAAGCGGAATCGGATTTGATGGAAGTAACTATGGTTTTGCACCGGTTGAAAAAAGTGACATGGTGTTTGTACC
>JAVWKI010000149.1:0-4444 GCA_036638575.1 Anaerovoracaceae bacterium
ACCTATGCACCGATTGTCGGCACCTTGGCGTATCTAACCTATATTACCAGAGAAAAAAAATCCTTAGTTCCCAAGGAGCTTGGATTTATTGTTACGCAGATGATGGAAGAGTATTTCAAAGAAATCGTTGATGCCGGGTTTACTGCGGATATGGAAGATCGATTAGACTCGGTTGAAGTTGAAAATATTCAATGGAAGAGTATTATTCGAGATTTTTATCAGAACTTTGAGCAGGAGCTTAAGGCGGCAGATGAAAAAATACAAAAAATAGAATTTGAAGATCAGATTACGGATGAACTTTGCGATAAGTGTGGGAAGCCTATGGCCATTAAGCATGGACGATTTGGCGAGTTCCTTGCTTGCACAGGTTATCCGGATTGTAAAAATACAAAGCCAATTGTAAAGTCTACCGGAGTAGCCTGCCCTCTTTGTGGGAAGGATATTATCCAGAGAAAGAGCAAGAAGGGCAGAGCCTTCTATGGCTGTAGCGGTTACCCAGAATGTAAGCAATCCTTTTGGAACAAGCCGGTAAACAAGGCCTGTCCAAAATGTGGAGAACTTTTAGTAGAGAAAAAGACAAAAACAAGTCAACTAGCATGCTCAAACAGTGAGTGTGATTACAAAGAATAACATGGAGGTGTTAAAATGGTAGAATTTCGTGCAACAACAATTGTTGCTGTAAGAAGAAATGAACATGACATTTGCATCGCAGGAGATGGTCAGGTGACCATGGGAGAGTCCTCAATTATGAAGGCTGGTGCAAAAAAAGTACAAAAAATATATAGAAACGGAGTACTGGTAGGCTTTGCCGGATCGGTTGCCGATGCATTTTCTTTAAGGGAAAAATTTGAAGAAAAATTAGAGGAGCACGGGGGAAATTTAAAGCGTGCTGCGGTGGCACTTGCACAGCTTTGGAGAATGGATAAAGGAATGAGAAACCTGGAAGCCTTAATGATCGTGGCAGACAAGGAAAGCATGCTACTGATTTCCGGTAACGGAGAGGTAATTGAACCGGATGAAGACTTTATTGCTATCGGTTCTGGCGGAAACTATGCTTACTCTGCAGCAAATGCCTTGTTTAATCATACGGAAATGGGTGCAGAAGACATTTGCAGAGAAGCCTTAAAAATTGCGGCGTCCATCTGTGTTTATACCAACGATCATATTTCTGTAGAAAAATTATAGGAGGCATGAAATGACAAGCAAATTATATAACATGACGCCAAAAGAAATTGTACAGGCGCTAGATAAATATATTATCGGTCAAGACGAAGCAAAAAAATCCGTGGCCATTGCCCTAAGAAATAGATATAGAAGAAGCTTATTGTCTGAAGAGATGATGGAAGAGATCACCCCCAAAAATATTTTGATGATGGGGCCTACCGGTGTAGGTAAGACAGAAATAGCAAGAAGGCTGGCAAAATTAATGGATGCACCTTTTGTTAAGGTGGAAGCAACCAAGTTTACGGAAGTTGGTTATGTAGGAAGAGACGTGGATTCCATGGTGAGAGATCTGGTGGAAGCCTCTATTCGAATTACCAAGCAAAGTAGGCTAGAAGAAAAATATGCCATAGCAGATGAAATTGCAGAAGAAAAAATTATTGAAGCAATTATTCCCGGAGGCAAAAAGAAAGAAACGACAACACAGGCCAATAATCCGTTTAACTTTATTCTTAATAGTGGCGGATACAAGAGCCAAAAACAACAATATGAAGAGAAGCTGGCACAAGAAGAGAGCGGTAGCGAAGGACAAGGCGCTGCTCAGGATATTGAATTGGCCAGAGAACAAGTTCGTCAGCAGCTAAAAGAAGGCAAGCTAGAGGAACAATATATTGAAATTGAAATTACCGATGCACCTAAGGGAAATGAGCTAGACATGAGCAATGAAGGCATGAGCATTGCTATCGGAAACATCTTTGGGGATATGATGCCGAAAAAAACTAAGCATAAAAAGGTAAAAGTAAAGGATGCAAGAAAACTGCTAAGAGAAGAGGAAGCACAAAATTTAGTCGATATGGATCAAGTGACCGATGACGCCCTTTATAATGCAGAACAAAACGGAATTATCTTCATTGATGAAATTGATAAGATTGCATCCGGTGGAGCTTACCGTTCAGGTGCAGATGTATCAAGAGAAGGGGTACAGCGGGACATTTTGCCTATCGTAGAAGGTAGTGTAATTAATACTAAGCATGGTCCGGTAAAGACCGACCATATCTTGTTTATCGGTGCAGGGGCATTCCATACCGCCAAGCCTACCGATTTGATTCCGGAGCTACAGGGTAGATTCCCAATTCGTGTGGAACTAGAAAATCTTACTGAGGAGACCTTCCTCAAGATTTTAACCATACCGGAAAACGCCCTATTGAAGCAGCACAAGGCCTTGCTAGAGACAGAAGGCATTCAAATTGAGTTTACCGATGAAGCCATTGGTGAAATTGCAAGAATGGCATTTTTGATGAATGAACAGACCGAAAATATCGGTGCGAGAAGATTGCATACCATTTTGGAAAAATTATTGGAGGATATTTCCTTTAACATCCCTGAAATGGAACAGGACAAATTAGTAATAGATGAAGAATATGTAAAAGAAAAATTTATTGAAAAAATTCATCCGGAGGACCTGGATAAGTTCATTTTATAAGAAAATCCTAAAAGTGCAAGTTTGTGACTTGCACTTTTGCTTTAACCGCAAACTAGTTATAATTGTGTCTATTAAAAAAACTTTTCTAAAAAGTCTAAAAGATTACTTGCCTAACGGAAAAACTTCTGTATAATATATCTAGGAAAGAATATTATTGCGTCACGGGGTGGCGAGAAGGAGATATATATGAATAATGAAATTTTATCAAAAGTAAGAAAACTAAACTGGGTGCTACAGGAAGCACCAAAAGGGAACTTTTCCTTTAACGATTTGTGTGAGATGTTGAGTGATTTAACAGATTCTAATGTGTATTTATCAAATGTAAACGGAAAGATTTTGGGTGTACACTACACCATCAAGGAAGATAAGTCAACCATTACCGATAGCGAAACCGGAATCGATTTCTTCCCAGAAAGCTACAATACGGAGCTACTCAAGGTTCAGGATACGCAGGCAAACCTTCAAGATGAAGATATTTTAAAGATTTTCAAAAATGACCAGTCAACTCAGGATAAGTACCATACCATCATTCCTGTGCTTGGCGGAGGTAAACGATGGGGAACCTTAATTATCACCAGATATGAGCCGGAATTCAGCCCAGAAGATCTTGTTTTAGGTGAAGTAGGTGCTACAGTTGTGGGTCTTGAAATTCAGCGAGTAAAGAGCCTACAGATGGAAGAAGAAATCAGAAATGAGGAAATTGTTAAGATGGCGGTAAGCACGCTTTCTTACTCAGAGAATGAAGCAGTACTACGTATTTTTGAAGAATTAGACGGAGAAGAGGGAATTTTGGTTGCCAGCAAAATTGCGGATCGTTCCAGAATTACCCGTTCAGTTATCGTTAATGCATTGAGAAAATTAGAAAGTGCAGGGGTGATTGAATCTAAGTCTTTGGGAATGAAGGGTACCCATATCAAGGTGCTGAATCACAAATTTTATGAGCAGCTTGAATTATTGAATAAATAAAAAATAAGATATAGGGAAAGGGGCTGTATGTGCAGCCCCTTTTTGATAGCAAGGTGGAAGAATGGTTATATTTAACGAGCAAAATGAAATTTTAACAGATGAAGGCGGAAAAGCGATTTTGGTAGGCGTATGTCAAAATGAAGACATTTCCTACTCTATGAGCGAATTAGAGGGCTTAGCGGAGGCTGCCGGAGCGGTGGTCCTTGGTCAAGCAATACAGAATTTAGAAAAGATCAATAACGCAACCTACATCGGCAAGGGAAAGGTAGAAGAAATCGCAGAGCTTTGTGAAAACATGGAAGCAGATACGGTGATTTTTAATGATGAGCTTTCCGGCATGCAGATTAGAAACTTAGAAGATGCCTTAGGAGTAAGGGTAATTGATCGAACCATATTGATTTTAGATATTTTTGCAAGGAGAGCTACTTCTAAGGAAGGAAAATTACAAGTAGAGTTGGCGCAGCTTCAATATCGAATGCCACGATTAATGGGCTTTGGAAAATCCTTATCTAGGCTTGGGGGTGGAATCGGAACGAGAGGACCGGGAGAAAAGAAATTAGAGACGGATAGAAGGCATATTACAAGGCGTATGGACGATATTAAGGCAGAGCTTGCACAAAATAAGGTGACAAGGGGTGTTCAGCGTGCAAAACGAGAAAAATCAGGAATTCCTATTGTGGCCCTAGTTGGCTATACCAATGCGGGAAAATCTGCGTTGATGAACCGCATCTTAACCATGGCAGATAAAGAAGAAAAAATGGTCGGATCAAAAGATATGCTTTTTGCAACGCTAGATACACAGCAGCGAAAAATTAAACTTTCAACCAACCATGA
>JAVWKI010000150.1:0-4364 GCA_036638575.1 Anaerovoracaceae bacterium
ACTAGCTTAGCGCCTAATTCGTTTAGCTTTTCAGCTGTTCCCCATGATACGTTACCGAATCCTGAGATAGCAACTTTCTTTCCTGCAAGCTTTTCGCCGCAAGCTTCAAGCATAGCGTTAGCATAGTATACGATACCGTAGCCTGTAGCTTCAGTTCTTCCGTATAGTCCGCCCCATGCCAAACCTTTTCCTGTAAGAACGCCTTCGAATCTGTTTACGATTCTCTTGTACTGTCCATACATGTAACCGATTTCTCTTGCTCCAACACCAAGGTCTCCAGCAGGAACGTCAGTTTCAGGTCCGATATGTCTGTAAAGTTCAGTGATGAAAGCCTGACAGAATCTCATTACTTCAGCATCGCTCTTTCCGTTAGGATCGAAGTCAGCTCCACCTTTACCACCACCGATAGGAAGTCCAGTTAAGCTGTTCTTGAAGATTTGTTCAAAACCTAGGAACTTAACGATTCCTGGGCATACGTTTGGTGCAAATCTAAGACCGCCTTTGTAAGGTCCGATAGCACTGTTGAACTGGTATCTGTAGCCCTTGTTCACGTGTACTTTGCCGTTGTCATCAGTCCAAACAACTCTGAACGTGATACCTCTTTCAGGCTCAGTTAGTCTCTCAAGGATAGCAGCTTCTTCATACTCAGGGTGCTTTTCGAAAACTGGTGCTAATGAATGAAGTACTTCTTCGATTGTCTGGTGAAATTCTACTTCGCCAGGGTTCTTTTGCTTGCATAAGTCGATGCAATTCTGAACGTAATTTGACATTTCTTGTTCTCCTTTTGTTTTAAAAAATATATTTAGTTATCATAGTTAACTCTATGGCTAAAATATATCAAAGATAAGATGAAATTGCAACAAGAACTAGGAAGTTATAATATTCTGAAAACCACTATTTTTCCCATTCTTTTGAGACAATTTCTCATTCTTGATACAAAAGCTTGACTCCTTAGGGTTACTTGTCAATTCCACCTAGCTTTGGTTGTGTTTTTTTGTGTTTTCTTTACAAATAACAATTTGTTGTCAAAAAAACCAATACAATGTTATACTAAGAATAATTATGGAGGTAGACAAATGCAAAAGAGAATCGCACGAGAATTATACAAAAAACTGGAAGAAATATTGACGGACCGAGCATTTCTTAAGGAAATTAACCTGTCAAAAAAGTCAATGCTATCCTTATTAACCGTTTCCGACTATAAAACGGTCGTCGCTTCGATGGCAGTATCGGAGCAAATAACCTGTAGTAAGGTTTGTGCCTTGTCCACACCGGCACTAGAACAACTTTCTGAAACGCCACAAGAGGGTTGGCTTGCGCACAATTTTAATTATACAATCAATCAACTTTTCCCCGAAAAAAACAAAATTCCTACATCAAAGTACAAGAGAGGAAGACTTTTCTTATACAAGGTTTTGGATTTTTTCCTTGAGTTTGATCGAGAAAATCGAGACTTTTCACCTACCTTAGGGATGGAATTTTTGAAAAAAGATCAATTGGCACCTTATCCCGCCGGTGAAGAATATGGAAGATTTTTAGATCTTTGCAAGGAAAATTATATCTATCCCTTCATGCGTATCGGTACAGAAATCACACCCTACAATACTTTAGGGCATGTTTCCGGTGTACATTATGTTGCCATGCATGTGGCAAGACAGATGGAAGAGGCGAAAGTACCCATTGACCTAGCCTTGATTTCCGGTGCAGCTGCAACCCATGATGTAGGAAAATTCGGTTGTAAGGATTATGAAAGTGCAAGAATTCCTTACCTCCATTACTATTATACAGAAGAATGCCTTCTTCGTAACGGCATGCCCCTTACGGCACATATTGCCAGCAATCATTCCACTTGGGATTTGGAGCTGGAAAACCTTTCCTTAGAATCTTTGCTTTTGATTTACTCTGATTTTAGAGTCAAAAGCATTATTACCCCCGATGGGGAGGAACACATAAACTTTTATACTTTGGATCAAGCCTTTGAGATTATTCTCAATAAGCTAGATAATGTTGACGAGGCAAAACGGGCAAGATATCAACGCGTTTATCAGAAGCTTTATGACTTTGAACAATACATGAAGAGCTTAGGGGTAAGTACAGATTTAACGAACCCTGTATTCAGTCCGCTAACCTGGAGAGATGCTGCCTTACTTTCACCAAAGGAAGCAGTAGAACGATTGAAATATTTGGCCATTGAGCACAATATTGAAGTGATGAAAAACTTTAACAGTGAGGTCTCTTTTGGAACCTTGCTTGAAGATGCTCGTAGTGAACGACGCTGGAACAATATTCGTGCCTACGTTACCACCTTGCAAGAATACTTCACCTATATGACCCAGCCGCAAAAGCAGATGACCATTAGCTTTCTCTTTGAGTTGTTGGTTCATAGTGAAGGAGATATTCGACGAAAAGCCTCTAAGCTAGTTGGAAATATTATTGCAAAATATGACGAAAAATACACCAAGGAATTACCTACTGGTGCAAAAGCCAGATGCCAAAGATTAGACAGCCTTGTTCTTTGGCGGGAGTATTTAAGACACATTATCAACCCGGACCTAAAGGTTACCGATCAGCAAAAACGGTGGATGGGGTATACCCTAAAGATCACAATGGAGCATCTTCTTGAAAGTACCGAAGAAAGCAAAAAGCACGAGTACCTCAATATCTTTATTGAGGAAGTTATGGGAAACAAGCTAGAGGCATCCTCTGTTTTTGTTGTATTAGATACCATGCTCAGTGTTTCAACTGACCTTTATACCCAAGAGGATTTAGCCAAGCTCTTGTCCTTCGTTCTTGATGCTTTTGCAAAAGATCCCATTGAAATCAAGGTTTCTGCTTTGCGATTTGTTAAGCGAATGGCAACCCACCACGAAGCAATTCATTTGACCTTGGCACAACGAGAAAAAATCCTAGAAATGACCAATACCAAAATAAACGGGGACACCAATGCCAGTGTCATTTACTTAAAATTCAAAATCAGAGAGGCTATTGGTGTAAACGACAATCTGACCAAATGCTACAAAAACACCTTGTTCCGCAAGGAAGGGGCTACTTCAGAAATTTTTAGAGAAAATCTAAAGGTAGGAACCCCTTGGGTAATTAAAGCGGTAAACATCGAATTACTTCTAGATGAATTGAAGCATGGAAAGAAAAACAAAAGCGAAGTATTCTATATTGCTATGCATCTTTCCAACCTGCTCAAAACCAGTGAACGGGTTTCTGTACGACATATTGCCGGAGAAGGATTAATTGAAGTATTTAAGCTGCTCAATCTGGATCAGCGAAATGAAATCGTTATTGAGTTGACCAAGGGGCTGGAAATCGGAGAATACCAGTTTTCAAAATATATTCCAGAATATCTAGGGCCGCTGGCACTGACCTTACACCCTGAAGAATTGGATGAAATGATCTATGAATTTGGGACACTATTAGAAAGCACCAACGATAAGGTTGCCTCAGTTACCTTGGACACCCTTGGAGAAATCCTAAAGAAATATCACCTCTATCATGAGGAATTTTCCGAATCTAAGGCTGCCTTTGAACAACGAAAAAAGAAAATTATCGGCATGCTTCTCAGAGGAATGGCCAATTTCCATAGACAGGTGAGCCAAGAAGCCTTTATGGTTTTAGGCCAATATATCTTTGGAACCAAGGAACTATTTTTGGAAGACAAATACAATATTTTTAAATTGTTATACAAAAAAATGCTTACATTAATTGTAGATAAAAAAGAAAGTCCTTTGACCTTCTTTAACAATGCTGCAGCATTAAACCATATCTACCGATTTATTTCCGACTATACCTTCTATAACGGGAAGATAAATCTGAAGCAGAACAAAAAGATTGCCTTCTTCCCGGGAACCTTTGACCCATTTTCTCTCAGCCACAAGGGGATTGTCACCTCAATTCGAGATATGGGTTATGAGGTGTATTTGGCCATCGACGAGTTTTCCTGGTCCAAAAAAACTCAGCCACGAATGATCCGAAGAAAAATCATCACCATGTCCATTGCCAACGAAAGCGATGTTTACGTTTTCCCGGATAATGAGCCGGTAAATATCTCCAATGAACGAGATTTAAAGAAGCTAAAGGGATTATTCCATGGAAAAAGTCCTTATCTTGTTGTCGGTAGCGATGTTATTGCCAATGCCTCGTCTTATAAGGTTCCGCCTACCACCGATTCTGTTCACACCCTAAATCATGTGGTGTTTAAGCGAGATAGTGCAGAGCAAGGCGGAAAGGCGGCCTTGGAAGCTTATAATGAAGCCAAACAGTTTATTCAAGGAGAGCTTATTGAGCTATCCTTACCAACACACCTTGAGGACATTAGTTCCACAAGAATTCGAGAGAACATTGACAGCAACAGG
>JAVWKI010000151.1:0-4337 GCA_036638575.1 Anaerovoracaceae bacterium
CGGAAATAAGACACCCCCCGAGTATTTCTAGGGCGTTAATTATCACCTGACGGCTCTTCGGGATTTTTTTGTACAAAAAGAGAAGCCCACAGAATATTCTGTGGGTTTCTCTTTTCTAATATTAAGAAATAAAGAAGTTAAGAAGTTTAAAATCCAAAGCCGGAATACTTGGTTTTGTGTGTATGTTCAAGATTTCCGTCTAAGTATCGCTTGGTAATATAGGTACCGTTTTCATTTACGGTGTCCAAGGTAATCTTTGGAAGCTTCATATAGCCTTGCGCATAGATGCCTACGGTGATCACGCCATTTTCATTGTAATTGGTTTGCACCTGAATGGGAACAGGGTAAGGGTTTTGGAACCTTAGGTCCTGAGATCCTTCAAAAATTGTGGCATCGCGACCCTGAGGCACATAAGAAAATTCTAAGGCATGGGCATGTCGTTCTAAAATCTTGGTTCCGCTTTCTAAGGCTGCATTAAATACCGTACTGCTCACTTGGCAAACGCCACCAGCAAAACCGGGTACCAGCTTCCCGCCGGCAACAACAATGCCATCCTTATAGCCTACGTCATAGGTTTTCTTGCCGGTAGCACGATTAAAGGAAAATTCTCCGCCGGGAGGTACAATGGTATTATTAATGGAGCCCAAAGCCAGCTTTAAATTGATGCTTCGATTGATCATGGTTGGATCGAATTTGGTATCGAAGGATGCGATTTTAAAGCGGAAGGGTGCGTCTTCCTTGGTTACTGTGCCATCCTTTATGGCTAAGGTTTTGCCGTTGGTACAATCCTTGAAGGTAATGGTTTTTTCCTCCACTCCGGGAGCAAGTAGTACCGGTTTATCAAAGCTACATTGGGAAAAGTTCACATTATCGGAAGTAACCAAAACAAAGTTTTTGTATTCCTTATTGCTGACTTCTTCCGGTTTGTTGTAGAGATTTTCTACGCATCCATTGAGTAACTGAATAAACTCCCCTCTGGTAAGCTGGTTATCCTTTTGGCTTTCCTTAAAGCTTCCGGCAGCATATAAGCTGTCAATATCTTTATCCTCTACAGACAAGAGCTTGGCTAGCGAAGCGATGCCTTCTTTTAGGGTAAGGGGTTCTTCTGGGCGAATTTTCCCTTCCTTGTCGCCGCTAATCAGCTCTGCCGCGGTTAGCTTTAGCAAGGCGTCCTTGTAATACTTGTCTTCTAAATCAACATAGCAATTAATGCTGGCAGTTTTGTAGTTGAGTAAGCCGTTTAATATCACTGCTGCTTCTCCTCGGCTTAGGGGCTCTTCCAAATCCAGTTCTTTTTGGTAGGCAGGTAAGCTTTGCAGCTCTGGGATTTTTTTCACTGCGTCTTCTGCCCAAGAGGCGGTGGGTTTGCTTCCACAGCTACTGAGAAGAAGGGCAACGAATAAAAGGGTAAATCCTAAAAAGTAAAATTTTTTTTTCGCTGTTTTTTTGTTCATGATTCCATCCTGTTTTGTTAAAATTATCAAATACAGTCCGGTTATTGTTGAATTTTATGTGGACTTTCTATTAGTATAAAGAAGGGTCCTTCTATTGTCAAAATATTTTGTTTCGTAAAGGGGGCCAAAGGCGAAAAATTCCCCTTAGAAACGTTGGAAATTACAACGAAAGAGTGATATAATAACAAAATTGTAATAAAGTAAACTGTTTAGGAGGAAAAACAAAATGTCTAAAATTACCATTCAAAAAATACAGGAAATGAAGGACAACAACGAAAAAATTACGATGGTGACCTCTTATGACTATGCAACTGCTTGTGTAGTTGACAAGGCAGGAATTGAAATGATTCTTGTAGGAGATTCACTAATGATGACCGTAATGGGAGAGAGTTCAACCGTACCATGCGAAATGGACGATATGATCCACCACATTAAGGCAGTTCGTTCAGGAACTAAGGATGCACTGCTTGTGGGCGATATGCCATTCGGATCGTACAATGTTTCAAAGGAACAGGCGATTATGAACGTGAACCGGATGATGAAGGAGGGCGGTTGCGATGTGGTCAAGCTGGAAGGCGGCCGAGAAGTGGCAGACACAGTAAAAGCAATTGTAGATTCCGGAACGCCGGTTATGGGGCATGTAGGCCTGACCCCTCAAACGGTATCCAAAATGGGCGGATTTAAGGTGCAAGGCAAGGGAGAGGCCGCAGAAGCGGTTTTGCAAGATGCCTTGGCATTGCAAGAGGCAGGAGTTTTTTCTATTGTTCTTGAGGGGATTCCCGAGGCGCTAGGAAAACTGATTACTGCCAAGCTAAGGGTTCCGACAATCGGAATCGGAGGAGGCAGATTTACCGATGGCCAGGTTATGGTTTTCCACGATATGTTGGGATTTTTTGATAAATTTGTTCCCAAATTTGTTAAGCAATATATGCAGCTAAACAAAGAGATTGTGACGGCCTTAGAGACTTACAAGGCAGAAGTTAAAGCAGGAATATTTCCGGCAGAAGAGCATACTTTTGGCGGAGTTAGTGATGAGGAGTTAAAGAGGCTTTATTAAGATGAAGATAGCGATAATCGGAGCAGGAGCTATGGGCTGTCTTTATGGCAGTAAGCTTTCGCAAATAGAGACAAATGAAGTTTATCTCTTGGATAAAGCCAAGCCTATCATCGACCAAATTAATGCAGAAGGTATCTCCTTACAAGAGGAAGGGGGTACCTTTTCTTACCGTAAAGTCAAAGGAAAACTTACGGCCGAGGAGGTTGGACCGGTAGATTTGGTGATTATTTTTGTTAAGTCCATGTTTACAAGGGAAGCGATTCGTGAGAATCCAGCGCTTTTCGGGGACTCAACCATGGTGTTGACCCTTCAAAATGGCCTTGGAAATATCCAAGAAATAGAGGCTGCCCTACGGCACATGGTGCCACCAACCTAGGGCCGGGGAAGGTTCTCCACGCAGGTAAAGGCAAAACCGTGATGGGAGAGCTTACCGGAGAATTGACGCCAAGGCTTGAGCAGGTAAAGGAAGGATTTAACCAAGCGGGGATCGAAAGTACCACATCTGAAAACGTCCTTGGTTTAATTTGGGATAAACTATTGGTGAATGTGGGCATTAATGCACTAACAGGAATAACAAGGTGCTGCAATGGGAAATTACTAGAGCATCCGGAGCTCAGTTCCATATTAGAGGATGCAGTAAGAGAAGGGATGCTGGTTGCAGAAAAAAAAGGCATCCGACTTAGCTTTGCAGATCCTGTAGCACAGACAAAAGCGGTATGTCAGGCAACGGCAAAGAATACTTCTTCTCTGCTGCAAGATATTCTACATCATAGAAAAACGGAAATTGCCATGATCAATGGGGCAATTGTCAAGGAAGGGCGTCTTCTGAATATTGACACCCCGGTGAATGAATTGTTGATGAAGTTGATTTTATTTTTTGAACAGGAGGAAAAAAGCAAATAAAGTGAAACAAATAGAAATTTTAACAGAGGCAGAAAAAAATCGTCAAATTAGAAAAGAAGCAAAAATTTCAATTGGTCTATATCTTGGCTTTTTTATTTGGTGGTGGGCAACCGGCTATGGTGTTGCCGGAAAGGGAACACCGGAAACCTATACCTATATTTTTGGTTTACCAACATGGTTCTTTTTAAGCTGTATTGTAGGCTATATTTTGTTTTGTGTTGCAGTAATCGTGGTCGTAAAATTCTTTTTTAAAGACTTTGATCTAGGCGAAGAGGCAGATGAAGGAGGGCAAGATTAATGTCTTATACCAATAGTTTAATTTTAGTTTTGATTGTTTACTTGGCGGTAAACCTAATTGTAGGCCTGTGGTCTAGCAAAATTCAGCGTAAGAATCAACAAGGCAAGGGCTTTATTAACCAGTATTTTATCGGCGGCCGTTCTATGGGCGGGCTGGTCCTAGCAATGACGTTAATTGCTACCTTCACCAGTGCCAGCAGCTTTGTTGGCGGGCCTGGAATTGCATCTTCAACAGGGCTGGTGTGGGTTTATTTGTCCATGATTCAGGTGCCTACGGCATTTATTATTTTGGGTGTACTGGGAAAGAAGTTTGCCTTGATTTCCAGAAAAACCAATGCGGTAACGGTTACCGATTTTTTGCGGGTAAGGTACAAATCTCCGGTGGTGGTGATTATTTCCTCCTTATGCTTGGTTCTGTTTTTTATCGCCCAAATGATGAGTCAGTTTATTGGCGGAGCGGTGCTATTTGAAAGCATAACGGGTTTATCTTATGTTTACGGACTACTTCTTTTTGGCCTTGTGGTAATCATTTATACCACTATTGGAGGCTTTCGTGCAGTAGTGACAACCGATACGTTGCAGGGAATTGTCATGGTGATTGGCGGAATAATTTTGATTATCACTAT
>JAVWKI010000152.1:0-1024 GCA_036638575.1 Anaerovoracaceae bacterium
ATCTGTTTTGTTGTGTTTATCCTGAGTATAGTCTCGAATATTGGTGATTTCTATTTCCAGGATTCCCTTTTCTTCCGCCTTCCCTAGCATGCTACTCTTTATGGGCGTAAACATTTGGGGGAAGATTGTCAATACGTCTATTTTCATAGATCCAACAACCCTTCCGGAAGATTGACCGTAATTTTCTTTGTCTCCAGATTTTTTTCCAAGATAAATGCCGGAACTCCGGGAATGTAAATCTTTTTTCCTTCTGGGGTTTCTACCACATAAAGAGACTGTGCCGTTTCTTTAATGACATTCTGCAGTTGCCCAAGGGTTTCGCCCTGGGTTGTTACCACATCAAAGCCTAGAATATCTTTAATGTAGCATTCTCCTTTTGGTAAAGGTGGAAGCTCTGCTTCATCCATAAAGACATCCTTATTCTTTACCGCCTCTGCTGCATTTCTATCAGAAATTCCTTCAAGCTTCACAATGGGTAAATTCCCCTTGTATCGCACCTGTTCTATGGCATAGGGATCCTCTTCCACATATAAGCAGCTTATCTTTTCAAATCTGCTGGGATCTTCGGCATAGCTATAAATCTTTAGCTCCCCTTTTAATCCCACTACATTTACAATTTGTCCTATCTTTATTCTTTCCATAATATCCTTTTGTATACTATCAAGGCACATATATTCCTATATGTGCCTCTTCACTATTGAACTATTTCAACTACTACTTTTTTGTTGGCCCTGGTGGCTGCTGCTTTTACAACAGTTCTGAGTGCCTTAGCAATTCTTCCCTGCTTTCCGATTACCTTACCCATATCTTCCGGGGCAACCCTAAGCTGGACAATAGTAGTCTGCTTGTCTACGGTTTCTGATACTTCCACCGCTTCTGGATGGTCCACCAGTGACTTTGCAATTACTTCAACTAATTCTACCATTAGTCCTCACCGCTTTCTTTATTGAATAATACCAACTTTCTTGAAAATGCTTCTTACTCTTTCTGTAGGCTGTGCTCCGTTATCTAACAACTTCTTAGC
>JAVWKI010000152.1:1034-4304 GCA_036638575.1 Anaerovoracaceae bacterium
CTGCTTCTGCATCGATTTTGATTTCATCCGGCTCTGTAAGTGGGTTGAAGTATCCAATCTCTTCGATGAACTTTCCATCTCTAGCTCTTCTTGAATCTGCAACTACAACTCTGTAAAAAGGCTTCTTGTTTGCACCCATTCTTTTTAATCTAATTTTTACCATTTTGTCATTTCCTCCATTTAATTATTCATTATATTTATTTTAATTTAATTGATTAACAATTGTTATCTAAACATTCTAGGCAGCTTTGCTCCCGGTCTGGTCATTTGCTTCATCATCTTTCTTGCCTCTTCGTATCGCTTAATCAAGTTGTTGATCTTGCTCACCGGCTGTCCTGAACCTGCAGAAATTCTCTTTCTTCTGCTGGCGTTTAAGATTGATGGTTCAGCACGCTCCTTGCGTGTCATGGAGCAAATAATTGCCTCCATCTGTGCGAATTCTTTTTCGCTTTTGTCAATATCCAGTCCCTTCATGGCCTTGGAATTCTGCCCCGGCATCATGTCCAAAATTTTGGCTACGCCACCCATTTTTTTGATTTGGCCCATTTGCTCCAGAAAGTCTTCTAAGGTAAATTCGTTTTTTCGAATTTTCTTTTCTAGCTTTGCTGCTTGCTCTTCGGTGAATTGTGACTCCGCTTGTTCAATCAAGCTCATCATATCCCCCATGCCTAAAATTCGGCTGGCCATTCTCTCCGGATGGAAGGGTTCTATTGCATCGGATTTTTCTCCCATACCGATAAACTTAATGGGCTTTCCGGTAACTTTCTTTGCGGATAATGCCGCACCACCACGGGAATCACCATCCATCTTGGTCATGATTATCCCATCTATGCCTAATTTATTATCAAATCCTTCTGCTGCATTTACTGCATCCTGTCCGGTAAGTGCATCCACAACCAACAAGATTTCATGAGGATTTACTGCTTCCTTAATTCGTGCAAGCTCATCCATCAGATCTTCATCAATCTGAAGTCTACCTGCCGTATCGACAATCAATACGTTGAAGCCTTTTTTCTTGGCTTCTGCCATTGCCGCCAACGCAATTTTTTCTGGCTCCCTGCTTTCTCTCATGGTGAATACCGGAGTATCTACAGTTTTCCCTACAACCTCTAGCTGGTCGATTGCTGCCGGACGATAAATGTCACAGGCGCAAAGCATAGGGTTTTTGCCGTTTTTCTTCAGATAGGCCGCTAATTTTCCACAGGTTGTAGTTTTACCTGTACCCTGTAAGCCGACCATCAGCAAGACCGTAAATCCACTTGAGGAATAGGTCAGCTTGCTGTTTGCTCCACCCATTAGCTCGGTGAGCTCTTTATCTACAATCTTAATCACCTGCTGTGCCGGTGTAAGACTCTCTAGGACTTCCGCCCCTAATGATTTCTCTTTTACTGCTGCGACAAATTCCTTGACCACCTTGAAGTTTACATCTGCTTCAAGTAGTGCCAGCTTAACCTCTCGCATTGCGGTATCAATATCTTTTTCTGTTAAGGAGCCTTTTCCCTTTAGGTTCTTAAATACTCCTTGTAATTTATCCGATAATCCTTCAAATGCCATTAAAGACCTCCTACCCTAGAAATTGAGTCCATCGATGATGGTTTTAATCTCCTCTAGCTTAGCTTTCATTGTTGTATCACTTTGTGCAATCAAGCCGTCAATTCTATCATCGATTTCTCTGATTGCTTTATCCGTTTGGGCGAATTTCTGCACCAAACCCAATTTATCTTCATAGGCCGCCAATGCGTCTTCTGCATTTTTTACTGCATCATGAACGCCCTGCCTACTGATTCCAAATTCTTTTGCGATCTCTGATAGGGAGAAATTTTCTTCGTGATACAAACTCATGACCTCTTGTTGTCTCTTGGTCAGTAACTTCCCATAAAAGTCATAAAATAAGCTGAGTTTTGTATACTTATCCAGCATCTGTTCCCTCCTCTGTCAAGTAGTATCACTTGTCAACTGCTATACTATAGCACGGCCGCCTATTCATGTCAAGTAAATTAACTTGTCATATTCCGTAAACCCACGAGACAAGCCCTTCAAGCCTTAGAACTGATTATAAATAAACTCCGGCGCTGTTGAAAAATCTGCTTGGAGCAAATAGAAGAATAGAATGCACATTAGCCCCAGGAAAAACAAAGTTTCCAAAGCTAAGCAGGCCTTCCAGTTCTTTTTAATTTTTTTTCGCAAAGCGGTAAAGACTTTCATCAATATACACCCATCCTTTCCAACCAATATGCATAACGTCAGACAAGAAGTACATTTCTCCCTCATGTCCATAAAGATCTGCTAGCTGAACCTTGTTTTCTGCCGCTACCTCTCGAATTACCTGATATTGCTTCTCCCGTTCAGCCTTTGGAAAGCTGATGTAATCATACCAGATTCCGCTGAAGGGAACGCCAATGAGCAAAGGCTCTACGCCCGTTGCCTTGCACACATCCAAAAATAGCTGTAGATCCTCACGCTCCTTGGAAGGAGGACAAGTGCTATATGCGGAAATCCCTCGACTTTCTGCCAAATCCGCCTTTACATATTGCTCAAAATAGCTGTTGTGAATACCAAAGGTATTGTTGCTTGTTTTTTCTTTACCCGTAGCTTCTGCATCTGCAAGCATTGCAGAAAAGTCAGGCTCCCCTGCTGGTTTTTTTTCTATCTTAAAGGTTTTGGCTTCCTCAGGAATTTTTTTTGCCACATCTCGTTTGGCCTTTAAGGTCATAAAGTCGCTTTGTATTGCAATACTGATTTTCTTAACCAGGTTTTTTGTTTCTTCTACAGAAACACTATTGTTTTCCTTCACTTGCTCCAGTGCCTTCTCATCCATTCCTTCCAGTAGCGTTTCTGTTCGCTCTGCTATTTTTTCCTTTAGCTCCTTGGGAAGGGTCTTGTTTTCCATTGCCGCCAGATAGGTGTCCCCATTAAAGTTTCCTGCAAAGGCATCTTTTGCAACACCTTCCTCAGTAAACCACTGAGGGGAAACGATCAAGGCAACTTTTTTGCTTTGCAGATCTTCTGAAAGGGCTGCCACCGTAATGGCATGGTATAGGGATTGTGTTCCCCCTGCACCGAGTATTGCAATATTGGTTTCATATCCCCCTTGATTAAAAAACTCTGTGGGGAAATAGTTCATATCCAGGGTTTTATCATAGTTAAACTCTGATGAACCCAAAAGCAAAATTGTATTTTTATCTAAGACGGCCTCAAAGACATCCTTTGCTCCCGCCTTGCTGTATAGGTTTTCTGATTTTAAGTACAGCTTATATTTATCTATACTTT
>JAVWKI010000153.1:0-4276 GCA_036638575.1 Anaerovoracaceae bacterium
TGCCATATTGTTCAAAGGCTTCCTCCATTCGTTGAAAACACGCACAGCTACAGCTATCTCTATGTTCTCCATAAGGGCAACGATAACAGTCCGGTGCCTCCACAGAAATGGTTTCAATTAGTAGCGGTTTATAAATCTTGGCATATTGATCCATGGCCCCAACAGAAAGTGCCCCAAGGGTTTCTCCATGGTAGCCATTGCTTAAACACATCAGCCGATTTTTTTCCGGATGCCCGTTTTGATGGCAATATTGAAAGGCCATTTTTAGTGCACACTCCACCGCCGCCGATCCACTGTCAGAGAAATTAAATCGGGTAAGTCCTTCCGGAAGAATGTCCACTAAGGCTTCCGTTAACTCCACTGCCGGACGATGGGTAATATCGGCAAAAATAACATGCTCTAGCTGATCCACCTGTTCTTTTATGGCTTGATTGATTTCCGGGTTGCAATGTCCCAGCAAATTACACCACCAAGAACTGATAATATCAATGTAGGGTTTCCCCTCTTGGTCATAAAGATAGCTTCCCTCTCCCCGCTCCATGACAATGGGCGGAAACTCCTCATAGTCCTTCATTTGTGAACAGGGATGCCAAACATGATTAACATCTCTTCCTTGTAAATTCATCGTTTTTCCTCCTTCATTGAAACAGACTTGCTAATTTTTCTGCCTCTAACTCTATTTCCTTACCCTCTAACGCTACCGTTCCAATTACCGGTACCTTGGTGCAGGCTTCAATCATCCTTCGATTATCTTCATGCAGCAGATCTCCCTTTTGGTAACGGTTCAAAATAATCCCCTTCACCGGAATGGCTTGTTGCCGCATATAGGCAATGGTCAGCACTACCGCATTAATGGTTCCAAGGCCCCCATCTGCCACCACAAGGGTAGAAAGCCCCAGCCCCTTGATTACGTCCTCTAGAAAAAGTTCATTTCCCTCGTCCATTCGGAGGGGGCAAACAATACCGCCACTTCCTTCCACCGCAACCAAATCATATTTTTCTTTTTGTCGCTGATAGTCCCGCTTCACCACATGCAGCTCTACCGGATTGCCTTCTATCCTTGCCGCCAAATGAGGAGAAACCGCCCGCTGATAGACATAGGAAACCATTTCTTCATTTTTGTCAGAAAAACCGCCCAGCGCCTTGACCACTTCTGCATCTCCGGGAACCTGCCTGCCTGCAATAAGTTCTGCTCCACTTAAAGCCGCCTTATAATAACCCGCAAGGTAGCCCGCCTCTCTTAATTTTTTTATCATTAACCCGGTAACATAGGTCTTCCCCACATCGGTTCCTGTTGCCGTAATAAACAAACCCTTACCCATGAATCCTCACCGCCTTAAATCCTAATTCTTTAATTAACGCTAAATCTGTTTTTACGCTAATGCCTGCCGTAGTCAACATATCCCCGGAAATCGCACCGTTGGCGCCTCCCGCAAAACAGCTTCTGCCCTTATCCGCCAAAAGCCCTCTTCCCCCGGCAAGGCGAATCACACTGCTTGGCAAAATAAACCGAAAAATCCCAACGATTCGCTGCACCTCTTCCATAGATAAAACAGGATTTTTTTCATAAGGCGTCCCTGGAATCGGATTAAGGATATTGATGGGGATAGAATCCACCCCTAAGTCTCTCAGCGTAAATGCCATTTGGATTCGATCCTCCATAGTCTCGGACAAGCCCATAATGCCTCCGCTACAAACCGATAGCCCTGCAGATAAGGCCGCCTCAATGGACCTGATTTTTTCTGCAAAGGTATGGGTTGTGCAAACGTTAGGAAAGTTCCTCTCCGAGGTCTCTAGGTTATTGTGGATTCGAGACAGGCCCGCTTCCTTCAACAGCCTATACTCCTTTTCCGTCAGTAGGCCCAAGGACGCACAAATGGAAATATCCGTTTCCTTTTTGATGGCACGAATACTCTCTGCCAAGGCCTCTACCTCCTTAGAAGAAATCCGCTTTCCGGAAGTTACAATAGAATAACGAAGAACCCCCTTCCTTTGGTTTTCCTTGGCCCCTTCCACTAGCGCCGCGGTAGGAAGCAAGGGATATTCCTCCACCCTAGTTTGATGATGTGCAGACTGGGCACAAAACTTACAATCCTCCGTACATCGTCCACTTTTGCCGTTAATAATCGTACAAAGATCAAACTTATCTTCACAAAAATGTGCCCGAATCTCCTCTGCCCCTTGAGAAAGCAGTGCAAGAGGAACAGTAATCAAAGACCGTGCCTCCTCCATTGTTAATTGCCCTCCAGCAAGAACCTTTTCTTTTAACGCCTTCATTTCTTTCACCTTAACCCTCTCCTTTGCCTTTTACGTTCGCATTCGCTTTTTACGTTCGCCTTTACTTTCGCTTTTTGCGTTCGCTTTCTCATTCGCCTTTACCTTTACGTTCGCTTTCGCTTTCTCATTTGCCGCTATGCTCTTATTTTATGCATCACCGGAATCAGCCGTTTTGCCAAGGCCGCACCCAAAAAACAAAGAACCAAATCTCCGGGAACAGCCAAAATGAAGCAATACAAAAACAACGGCCAAAACGCAATAGGCGTTTCAATTACATAGTTGCTAATCCCGTAAAAATAAACCATTCCAATGAGGTAAACCACCAATAAGCCGATGAGGTTTCCTGCTAAAATTCTTCCATAGCTTGGTGCTTCGACCTTGTTGGCTATCCTTCCACTAACATAGGCTGCAACAGCAAAGCCAATTAAATAGCCAAAGCTCGGCTTCAGTAAATACCAAATCCCGCCACCTTCTGCAAAAATCGGTAATCCCAAAAGTCCCAAAGCCAAATACCCCATTACACTCACCGCCCCAAGCCTTCCGCCAAGCAGCAGCCCTGCAAGCATGGTAAATAAAAACTGCAAAGTAAATGGCACCACAGGTATAGGAATTTTTAACCACGCCCCAATTGCAATCAGCGGAATAAATACCCCGCACAAAATCAGCTCCCTCGTCATCAATCGCCGTTTTTCCATCTGTCTCCTCTGTTCTCCTCTCTGCCTCTTCCTTGATCTATTTGCCGCTTTCATCTTCCTTTGGCCATTTGCCTTTTTATTGGGCATTTGCCGCTTTATCCAGCTCTGTTTCATTTCTTCGTTTATCACTGTCAACTTTTTTTTATTTTTAGTTAACATGACTTCAGGGAAAGTCTAACATCAAGAAACCCTATTGTCAACTTTAATATATTTTTGGTTAACAGAAACTAGGAGAATTGGAGGAATAAAGAAACTAAAAAAAATGTCTTCCATCCGGCCTTCGCCTTTTAGAACACATTTTTCTTTTTATTTCTACTTCTATTTTATTCTTATGCCTCGAAGGGCGTTCTTGTGCCTAGGCTACAACATTAAAATCAAACTGACAATATCCATGCAAAAACCAACGCATGGGGTCAAAATTCTATCGGTAAAGTTAAATAGAATTAGCACCATCAAAATGATAAATCCCTTGTCATAAATATCGTACCACCAGCTATATTTTTTTAAGTTAAAGATCTCTGTAATTAAGTTAAATCCATCTAGCGGCGGAATAGGCAACAGGTTAAAAATCATCAATACCAAGTTAATCTGTATAATGTAAATAATAATCTTGGCAAGGGAAGCCGTCATTCCCCCGGTATAAACCGGTGTGGTCGTGGCCAAGATTTTTAATATAATGGTAAAGACAATGGCCAAAATCAAGTTCATGGTCACCCCGGCAAGAGAAACCAAAATTTCATCCCTTCTTGGCTTATTGAAATTTCTTGGGTTGATTTCTACCGGATTTCCCCAGCCAAAGCCAACGAAAAACAAGGCCAATAATCCAACCGGGTCCACGTGAGCCATAGGGTTTATGGTCACCCTACCTTGCAACTTCGGTGTGCTGTCTCCCAGCTTATATGCCACAAAGGCATGGGCAAATTCGTGAAAGGACAAGCCAATAATCACTCCCGGCAAAATATACATCTTGGACATCAGCCAGTCCATGGGGCTGCCAAGGGCGTTGCCTCTCATGCTCATGAAGAGCATTATCGCCAATAAGCCAAGTGTCCATGGGTTCATAAATCGTTTCAATCTAATTTCCTCCTATAATATTGCAGACAACAATCGGGAACAAGGTTCTTTGATCCGAATCCAAATCGATCTGCTATTGTATAACTCTCTTGTCAATTCATGACATTTTTCCATATCCTTACGGAAGGTTTCTTCCATCTTTATGGTCTGCTCTGCACTATAGATAAATGCATTGCATTCAAAGTTCAGCTTGAAGCTACGACGATCAAAGTTGGTTGATCCAACCGTAG
>JAVWKI010000154.1:0-2791 GCA_036638575.1 Anaerovoracaceae bacterium
CTCAGGATTATATGACTAAGCCTTTTGAAATTGAAGAATTGTTGGTTCGGGTGGAAACTGTGCTTAAGCGTTGCAATAAAGCAACCAATGTACTTTCTGTTACCGATATTTTTATTGATGTATTGGCAAGAACGGTAAACAAAAATGGAAAGCCGGTCAGCTTAACTGCAAAGAAATTTGACTTATTGGTGTTATTTGCTCGAAATAAGAACTTCGCACTGTCTCGGAATAAAATTTATTCTGCGGTATGGGGCGAAGATTATCTAGGAGACAGTCGTACTGTTGATTTACATGTACAACGAATGAGAAAAAAGCTATCTTTAGAAGAAAAAATTGTGCCGGTATATAAGGTAGGATATCGCTTGGAGGAATAAGAATGAAATTTTTTTGGAAAATCTTCTTTGCCATAATGTTCACTAGCATCAGTTGCTTTTCAGTGGGTGGATGTATTCTTGTCCGTTCAAACTTTGATTCTTTAATGCAAAATGAGGTAGACGCGGCTTATGAGATTGGGGAGATTACATATTTTTCATTGTCGAGAGATCTTTTGGACATCAGAGAAGCTTACCGCACAGAAATATCATCAGACGATGCGATTATGGAACAACTGCAGATAGTCGCAAATTCTATTAGCATTCAAAATACAGGGGGAGAAATAAGGTTTGCAATTTTAAATGCTCAAAAGCAAGTTGTTTTTTCCTCACTGAAGAACAACTTTGACGCAAGTCAGTTTGAAAATTTATCTGATGGTGAAAAGGGTTATGCTATTAATAAAAATGAAAATGGTTACTATCTAAATACAATTAGACCTGCAGCTTTTGGCGGGGTTCCTTGTTATATAGGAACTACCCGAGATGTTACCTTTATTTTTCAAAATCAATACCAGCAATATAAGTTGTTGGTATATATTATGGCAACCATGATTCTGTTTGTAAGTATATTAACCTTTGCGATTTCTAAGTTGCTAATTCGTAAAATCATATCGTTGAACACTACTGTCATGGAAATTTCCAGCGGGAAAATAAGTGAGCGTGTCGAAGTAAAAGGAGAGGATGAAGTAACCTTGCTTTCGCAGAATTTTAATAAAATGGCAGATGAGATTGAAAAGAATATTCATGCGCTAGAAAAAGAAGCGGAAAAACAGGAGATGTTTGTTGCGGCTTTTTCTCATGAATTAAAAACACCGCTCACCTCCATTATTGGGTATGCTGATACCTTGCGAAGAAAAGAGACGAGCAATGAACGAGTAAACCTATGTGCAAATTATATTTTCAATGAGGGAAGACGACTGGAGACACTTTCCATGCGTTTACTTGAGCTGATTGTATTAAAAAATAAAGAGATAAACCGTGTTCCTGTAGATATTGGGCGATTTTTGGACGAAATAAAAAATATGATTGTACCTCAGCTGATGAATGCAAATATTAAGTTGAATCTATCGATTGCTCCTTTTGTGGTGAATTTTGAACAGGTGCTTATGAAAACTGTGTTTTTGAATTTGCTTGATAATGCAAGAAAGGCGTTGGTAGATAGGACTGATGGTGAAATTTTTATCTCCTCTTTTCATACTTGCAATGGCTACACCATTGAAATCAGGGACAACGGAAAAGGTATAGAAACTTCTGAACTTGTAAAAATTAAGGAAGCCTTTTATATGGTAGATAAATCTCGTTCAAAAAAACAAGGAGGGGCAGGCTTAGGCCTTTCTATTTGTGAAGAAATCATCAAGTTACATGGTTATGAAATGATTATCTCAAGCGAATGGGGAAAAGGTACGGTGGTTCAGGTGATATTGAGAGGAGAAACCAACAATGAAAATGAAGCAGATCGTTAAACTCGCTTTGTTGTTTGCCTTTTTGATTTTTGTTGCTTTTTTCCCTATTTATTTATCTTCTATGCAAAATAGAACCTTGATTAACCATCCTGTTTTTGCGAAAATGGAAAATGAAGAAATTGGAAATCAGGAGGTTAATGATGAGGTTCACGCTTTTGAGCGACTTTGGATTATTATTATGGCGAACTCAAAGGACAATGGAATTATTACAGAACGAAATGATCTTCAGAGTGAGAATAATCATTCCAAGGAGGTAATCTCCCGAATGGAGAAAGAAATTATTTCCTTGCAAAATCAAGGGATGTTTCCTAATTTCTCCTTTTCTTCTGAATACAAGCTGTGGAAATTTAACAAAATAACATTTATGGATTATAATACACCTTCTGTATTGGTCAGCGTTTGGGATATTACCATTGGCTATGATGATTTTTATGTAAAATGTTGGCTTGATAGTGAAACCAATAAAATCTACCAGATTGAGATTCTATCAGAAGAAAAGCATTTAGAATTGGAAAATTTTAAATTCAATCCGATAAGCTTTTTGGATTATTTGAATATTCCTAGGGCACAAATAATTGAACACACCGAAAGGTCAAAAGAAAGAGGAGAATATCACTTTGATATTGATCGGAATAAGTTCTCTATATCATATCAACTTGATCCAAATGTTATCTATTATAATCTAAATTTTTCTGGAAAAGATGCAATATTGATGCAATAGAGTAAGAAAAACGATGCAAATGTCTTGTACTATAAGTGTGCAGGACATTTTTATTTAAACTGGAATATAAGTAATGAATAATTTTAAAGGAGATTAAAATGAAAAAATTAGCAAGAATTATGATCCCTGTTTTAGTATTGACAATACTGTTAATGACAGGCTGCGGCAATGCTTCATCTGGGAAAAACGAAGTAATTAAGCTTGAAAATGGAGTGTTCGTAAATAGCAAATTTGAC
>JAVWKI010000154.1:2801-4214 GCA_036638575.1 Anaerovoracaceae bacterium
GCATGAAATCCATCGCGGGAAATGATTTTGCAGCACGAGGAGATGCCTCTACCATTACAGATAAAGATTTGGGATTTGGTATAAAATTAACAGACACGATGCTCAAGTATAAAGAAGAGGATAACTTTGTCGGTGCTATTCTTCCGCCTTATAGTGCATTATTCACTATTTCTACGGAAGAAGGGAAAGCACTTACTGTTGCTGCAAATAGTTTGAGTGATGAAGAATATGCGAAAAAAAGTGCAGAACTTGGAAAAACTTATTTTGATCAATTCGGAGTATTTCGCTATGAAAAAGGAGCAGAAGGCGTAGAGAATAGCTTTGAAGAGTGGAAAGCATATTTTTCTGAAATAGAAGAGTTGTGCGTATATAGCGGAAGCACATATTATTTTGCCTATAACAAAGATTATTCTGATGTAAATGCAAATCAAAAGGATCAAGAAGTTTTTGATCAACTGATATCAGAGCTACAAACGGTTCGTGACAATATTTGCATTTTTCCACCGGTTACAGAAAAAGTTACTTTTACAGGCAATTTAAACCAATTTGAAGCACCTACCTTAGGTGGAGAAAAGGTTAATCAAGATAGCTTCAAGGAGTATGACATTACTATGGTTAATATTTGGGCAACGTGGTGTGGCCCCTGCGTGGAAGAGCTGCCGGAAATAGGAAAGCTATATGAGCAGCTTCCTAAAAATGTAAATCTAATTTCAATTTGTACCGATGCCGAAGAGGAGCGGGAACTTGCAACAGAAATTCTTGAAAAAAGTAACAGCAAATTTACAACACTGATAGGTAATGATGCTTTAGACAAAAGTCTTCTAAAACAAATCGACTCGTTACCAACAACGGTATTTGTTGATTCAAAAGGCAATGTTGTCGGAGAAGTTCAAGTAGGGCCACCAGGAGCTTCGGGAGAGATTACCGATGCATATATGAAGATAATCAATGAAAAACTTACGTCTATTGGAAAATAAGGAGAACACTATGGACAATGGAGCATTAAAGATTAAGTATTTGACCAAATATATCCTTTTATGCGTTGCTATCCTCTTCATCGCAATGGGTATGCTGCGTAGTGAGCATTTGGTCGTACTGAAAAAAGCAGTAAACATATGCCTTGAGTGTATTGGTGTGGGCTAATGAAAAAAAGAAAGAACTTTGATAAACGGCTGCGGATACAACTGTTTGCGGCGGTGCTTGCCAACGGATATTTGTTGGGTTTTTTTAAAGGAAAAATATTCACAGGGAACACAAAGCAGCTTTGTGTTCCCGTCCTTAACTGCTACTCCTGTCCCGGCGCGTTGGGTGCTTGTCCTATCGGGGCAATGCAAGCGGTGCTAGGAGGAAGAAAACATAACTTCACTTTTTATGCTGTGGGGATGGTTATTCTGTTTGGTGTGTTGCTTGGTA
>JAVWKI010000155.1:0-4183 GCA_036638575.1 Anaerovoracaceae bacterium
GAGAAGGAATAGAATATTTAAAAACTGCCATTGCAGAGGTGACCAAGGACTTAGATGTAGAGCGATATATTTTAGCCAATTTAATTGAGCCGGGAGATACGGTATTATTGGTCATGCCCCAAGATATTCAGGCGCCGAGAGGAAGGCTGATTTTACCCCAAGTGCAGACCATAAGAGAGCTGCTAGATCGAAGCTGCACCACAGTCTGTACTACAGCGGATAATTTCGCTATGGCTTTATCGGCCCTAGCTGCACCACCGAATCTAATTGTTACAGACTCTCAATGTTTTGGTGAAGTTTATAAGGGCAAGCCTGCAGCATCAAAGCTTACTTCTTTTTCTGTGCTGTTTGCAGCGTACAAGGGAGATATGAAGGAATTTGAAAAAGGCGCTTATGTGATTGATCGATTAAGTAATGATGGGAAGGTGCTTATTGCTGAAGCCTGTACCCATGCACCGTTGACGGAAGATATTGGTAGGGAAAAAATCCCTGCATTACTAAAAAAACGCTATCCGAATATTACGGTAGACATCGTCTCCGGAGCGAAGTTTCCCAAAAATCTTGGGGATTATGACCTGATTATTCACTGTGGAGCCTGTATGTTTAACCGAAAACTGGTGCTGAGCAGAATAAAGGCGGCAAAGGATGCGGGCGTTGCCATTACCAACTATGGAATCGTCATGGCTTATTTTGCAGAAATTTTAGATAAAATAGACATTCCCGAATAAATATGCTAAACTATCTGTATATTACAAGAAGAGGAGGAAATGCGATGAACGAATGTAAATGTAAACCCTGTAAGGTGAAGGAATTTTTCGTGAGGGACCACACAACGGTAGAGAAGGGCTTGATCGTAGGTGCAGCTTTATTGACTGGTATCGTAGTTGGTTTTGCTATATCCCCTATACGGAGAGTTGTAACCATTGTTGAAGAATGCGAATAATTCGCCTTTAACAAACAAATTGTCAAACAAAAAAGCGGTAAGGCTTAGCGCCTCACCGCTTTTTCAATGTTTCTTATTTTTCAAGGTCTCCGAAGCATTCATCGTAATGCTGCATAGCGCTTTTGATGATTTCCAAGGCTTTTTCTCTACCTTGAACTTCCTCTACTGCGGTATCCTTACCTTCTAGCTCCTTATAGATCTGGAAGAAGTGTCGCATTTCACTGAATCGATGAGACGGCAATTCTGAAATATCACGAAATTCGTTAAATGTTGGATCGTTAAATGGAATTGCGATAATTTTTTCATCAGCCTTTCCGTTATCCACCATATTGATTACGCCGATGGGGAAACAACGAACAAGACAAAGGGGATCGATTTCTTCGGTACAAAGAACAAGAACGTCTAGTGGGTCATTGTCATCTCCGTAGGTTCGAGGAATAAATCCATAATTTGCCGGGTAGTGGGTTGAAGTGTAAAGGATTCTGTCCAATACAATTAACCCGGTTTCCTTGTCTAATTCATATTTCTTTTTGCTACCCTTGCTGATCTCAATTACTGCCATGAAATCATCCGGGTTGATTCTGTTTGCATCCATAGAATGCCATATACTTGTCATAATTTACCTCCTAAATTTGTTGGACACAGTATACATCGTTTAAAAGAACCTGTCAAAGTTATTAATTTAAACCAACTTTTCGGCAAATTGATACTTGACTATTATATAAATAAGAGTATAATTCATTCGATATAAGGAGAGATAGAAAATGCGAAAAGCAATCAAGAAACATCCGAGAAGGACAATCGTTATTGGTTTTATGGGGATAATCTTAATCGGTACACTGCTGTTGATGTTGCCCATATCTTCAGAAAGTGGTCAATCTGTGCCCTTTGTTGATAGTTTATTTACTTCCACAAGTGCCGTCTGTGTAACCGGACTGGTGGTTGTGGATCCTGGAGACACCTTTACGGTTTTCGGAGAAACAGTCATTGCGTTATTAATACAAATCGGTGGTTTGGGAATCACCTCCATCGGTGTAATCACAATCCTCATTGCCAGTGGTAAGGTAAGTATGGGCGGCAGGAAGCTTGCCAAAGAAGCCTTTAACTTAGCCACCGGAAAGGGTCTTCGTGATGTAATTCTAGGTGTTGTATATGTAACCTTAGCCTTTGAACTCTTAGGCGCAGCCCTCAGCTTTATTACTTTTATTCAAGATTATGCACTAAAGGATGCTGTAGGAATTAGTTTTTTCCACTCCATTGCAGCCTTTAATAATGCTGGATTTGATATCTTCGGTGGATTCAAAAATATGGCAGATTACCGTGATGATGTATGGATAAATTTGGTTACTTCCATGTTGATTATTATGGGAGGAATTGGTTTTTTTGTTACGAGAGAAATGTTTGCAAAGCGATCCTTTAAACAGCTTTCTTTGCATTCAAAAGTGGTAATTTCCATGACTGGAGCATTGATTGTTGTGGGAACAGTACTGCTGAAACTTAGCGAAGGAACTACCTGGTTATCGGCGTTTTTTCACAGTGTATCGGCAAGAACCGCAGGCTTTGCCAGTGAACCTATGGGAGATTTTTCTACGGTTGGTGTGCTAATTATGGTTTTCCTCATGTTTGTAGGAGCCAGCCCCGGGTCAACGGGAGGTGGTATTAAGACCACAACCTTTTTTGTTATCCTCAACAATATGAGGAGCGTTGCGTTTAACCGACACTGTACGGCATTCAGAAGAAAAATTCCCGCGGGAATTGTTTCTAAGGCTTTGGTCGTTGCGATGCTTGCTATGGCGAGTATTTTTATTTCCACTACCTTGCTTTGTATTTTTGAGCCGGGACTCGCGTTGGAGGATGTAGTTTTTGAGGTGGTCAGCGGCTTTGGTACGGTAGGCCTTTCTCGAGGAATTACGCCAAACTTAAGCACTGCCAGTGAAATTGTCTTGGTATTTACGATGTTTATCGGAAGACTTGGACCATTAACCATTATCACCCTATGGTGGAATAATGCCAAACCTCAGGCAAGCTACTCAGAAGAAGAGCTTACTGTAGGTTAAGGATAGGGAGAGAACAAATAGCAGAAAGATAACGTAAAATTAAAAATAGAGGATTGCACCGGAGAATTAATCGGTGCCGGAAACGGAGTAAAACATGTCAAGGAATACAAAAACAGGGTTTGGAATTATCGGGCTTGGACGATTTGGTTCAGCTTTGGCCAGAACTTTGGCAGAAGCAGAAGCGGAAGTAATGGTTATCGATGAAGACGAAACCAATATTCGAAAAGTGAGAGATATTGTAGAGGAAGCTTTTTTGGTGGGTAGACTGACACAGGAAGCCCTTGAGGATACGGGAATCAGCGAATGCGAAACAGTTGTGATCTGTATTTCCAAGGTGGACGTCAGCGTGCTTACCGCACAAGTGATTTTAGGAATGGGTGTACCGCGGGTAATCTGTAAGGCAGAAAGCCGTGAACACGGAATGATCCTTGAAAAAATTGGTGCAGAGGTTGTTTACCCAGAAGTAGAGACGGCTACAAGATTGGCATCGATCCTTTTGGAATCTCACTCAATTGACTTAATGAGATTAAATGATGACTACGTGTTGTCAGAAATTAAAATTCCTGAGGAAATGAAGGGCTGCACCATCAAAAGCCTAAACCTAGAAAAATATGATCTTCGCCTGATTGCGGTGGAAGAAGAGCCAAACAAAACCTTGTTGGAATTTTCTTCAGATCGTGTCCTTTATCACGATGAAGCCATCGTGGTGATTGGGAAATTCGCCGATGTAGAGCGATTTGAAAAGAGTGTAATGTAGTAATTATTTTCAAGAGAAAGATTGGCTTGCAATTCACAGGAAGATGTGATATATTGGATACGCTGTTGTAGTAGACAGTAATTATGCAGAGGCACAGCCCGAGCAGGAAAGAGGTGAAAAGCATGAAGGAAGGAATCCATCCTGACTATAAGGAATGTAAAGTAACTTGCGCATGCGGTAACACATTTGTGACAAAGTCAAGCGAAGAAGAATTGAGACTTGACGTTTGCTCAGCGTGCCATCCGTTCTTTACAGGTCAGCAGAAGTTCATCAATCGTGGTGGACGTGTTGAAAAGTTCAAGAACAAATACAACTTGGATTAATAAACACCAAGGCCGTCTCAATGGAGGCGGTCTTTTTAATAACATAGGAAATATCGATTGCGTGGCATTTCCTATGTTTCAAAGAAAGCACATTGCAAAGCGT
>JAVWKI010000156.1:0-4141 GCA_036638575.1 Anaerovoracaceae bacterium
CTGCTGGAGGATTTTCAGCCAATTTGGGGAAAAGAAAAAAAATTGCTTTCAGAGAAAGAAGGGAGCGAGTTGATTGCTTGCATAAATAACCTTCCTCAGCAGGTGCTGCTGGTGATGACTGCAGGAAAGCAACCGGACGAATTAAAAAAGAGAGCCGGTAGCGAATTGTTTAAGGCGGTAAAGGCCTGTGGCGGAGTATATGATTTTGAACCCTTGGGAGAGGCGGACTTAAAAAAGTTCATCCTTAAACGATTTACCGGAGCGGGGAAACAAATTTCCGGAAGCACCTTAAATACGTTGATGGTTCAAAGTGGATATTACAACAATGAAATTGACTATGGCTTATATAATTTAGATAATGACATTAAAAAAATTATTGCCCTTAGCGGAGTAGAGGTGCAAAAAGAAGATGTGCTCCTTGGCATTTCTGATAACCTAGAGCACAATACCTTTAAGCTGCTTGATGCGGTGAGCAACAATCGAAAAAGCGAAGCCTTTCGTCTGTTACATGAGCTTTTGGCTGGGGGAGAAAGTGGATTTCGGTTATTGGCGGGAATTATCGGCCAATTGGAGCTGATGCTACAGGTAAGAGAAATGCGTGGAGAGGGAATGTCTCTGGGGGAAATACAAAAAACACTGAAAATCCATGAGTTTCGAATAAAAAAAGCCATGGGATTTGCTGAAAAGTATACACCGGGAGACTTGAGACGGGTTCTCCAGTCTGCTTTTGCCGTAGAGACACAGATTAAAACGGGGCTGTTAAAAGAGGATATGGCCCTAGAAATGTTAATTGCGGAGGTTTAAATGAACAAACAGTTAAAGGCAGACCTTATGCTTGTTTTGGTTACCGTTGCGTGGGGTCTTTCCTATTATATGATGGATATTTGCCTGGAAGAGCTAGAGCCCTTTACCCTAAATGCTTACCGGTTTTTGGGGGCCTTTGTTATTGCGGGGATTCTTGCCTTTCCTAAACTGAAATCCGTTAATGCTTTGACCTTGCGCCATAGTGCTTATATTGGTGTTGCCCTATATTTTACCTATATTGGCGCAACCTTTGGTGTACGTTACACCAGTCTTTCCAATGCAGGCTTTCTTTGCGCCTTGGCGGTAGTGATTACCCCTTTGCTGGAGTTTGTTTTTCGAAAAAAACGATTGGGGAAAAAGATTGTTGCCGTGGTAATTCTTTCTGTGGTAGGCATTGGCTTGCTTACACTAAACGAAGAATTTAAACTGGCCATGGGGGATTTGCTTTGCTTGCTTTGTGCGGTGGCCTATGCCATCGATATGGTGCTAACGGACATTGCGGTAAACAAACCAAGGGTAAATGCCTTTCAGGTGTACAGGCGGTGGCTCAGCAATATACAACGGCAACCCATGTTGGCGTAATTTTCACCTTAGAACCTGTCTTTGCCGGTATGGTTGCCTTTTTCCTTGCAGGAGAAGTATTGCTCCCTCGTGCCTATGCAGGAGCGGTGTTATTGCTGGTAGGCCTGTTTGTCATGGAGATAGATTTAGAGAAATTCTGGAAAAAGAATAGGGGGGCATTGAAATGAAGATACAGCTTATTTGCTTCAGCCAAAATGGGGCAAAGCTGGGAGCCTGCTTGAAGGATAAGGCCAAGGCAGCAGGCTACGAGGCAGAAGCCTATGTTAAAGGGAAATTTGTCCAAGACTCCTCCTTGATTTCGGTGAAGGAAGCCTTAGGAGCGTGGACCAAGGCCAGGTTCAAGGAAGGCACAGTGCTGGTCTTTATTGGTGCTACGGGGATTGCGGTAAGAAGCATTGCACCATATATCAAAAGTAAGGATAAGGATCCGGCAGTGGTGGTCATTGATGAACAAGGAAATTATGTAATTTCCCTTTTATCCGGACATATCGGAAGTGGGAATACTTGGACAAGGACTTTTGCAAGCTGGATTGGGGCTGTACCTGTAGTGACTACGGCAACAGATATTAATGGAAAAATTGCTATAGATGAATGGGCCATGAAACAGGGACTTTTTTTGGAATCCCTACCTATGGCTAAGGAAATTTCTGCGGGGATTTTGGCCGGTGAGCCGGTAGGATTTTTTAGCGATTTTCCTGTAAGGGGAAGCCTTCCGCCAGAGCTTAGCGGAGGAAATGAGGCGACCTTGGGGGTTGTGATTAGTGATAAGGCACAAAAAGAGCCGCGTTTTTCCCGCCAATTAAACCTTGTGCCGAAAAGGTATTCCCTCGGCATTGGTTGTAGGAGAGGAACAAAAAAAGAAAAAATAGAGGAGCTTGTTGATGGGGTGTGTACCGCGTATAATATTGCCCAAGAAGCAATTGCACAGGTGGCAACCATCGATTTAAAAAAAGACGAAGAAGGATTGTTGGCCTTTTGTAGGGAAAGAAAGCTGAAGCTCATTACTTATACCGGGGAAGCGTTGGCAAAGCTAGAGGGCGAGTTTACTCCTTCGGCCTTTGTCCAGTCGGTTACAGGCGTAGATAATGTTTGTGAGCGGGCAGCAATAATGGATGGGGGAACCCTTTGGATTAAGAAAACCGCAAAAGACGGAGTTACCCTAGCGGTAGCCAAAAAAGAATATGATAGTTCATTTTGAGAAAGAAAGCAGGCAATGGAAATGGAAAGAAGAGGCAGAAGACTGAGAATGGATGGACGGGTAAGGGAAATGATTCGAGAGACCAGAATCTCTGCAAAATCATTGATCTACCCGATATTTGTAGAGGAAGGGACAGGTATTGTTAAGGAAATTCCAACAATGCCAGGGCAGAGACGATATAGTCCAGATACCCTTGAGCAAGAATTGATTGCAGCAGCAGAAGCCGGGGTGCAAAATATTATGCTTTTTGGAATTCCAAAAGAGAAGGATAGCTGTGGAAGCGGAGCCTATGCAGAAGAAGGAATTATTCAGCAAGCCATGAGGGTGGCAAAAAAAGCAGTACCGCAGTTGCTTTATATTGGAGATGTTTGCATGTGCGAATACACTAGCCACGGTCATTGCGGAATACTCAAGGGAGATACGGTAGACAACGATAAGACCCTTCCCTTGCTGGCCAAAACTGCAGTGAGTCAAGTTGCAGCCGGTGCAGATATGGTTGCTCCTTCAGATATGATGGACGGAAGAGTGAGAGAAATTAGAACTGCGCTAGACGAAGCAGGCTTTATTGATACGCCGATTATGTCTTATGCGGCAAAATATGCCTCGGCATTTTACGGACCATTTAGAGATGCGGCCGGTTCAGATAATTTCAAGGGAAACCGAAAGACCTATCAGATGGATTGGCATAATCGAAAAGAGGCACTAAAAGAGGTGTTTATGGATATTGAAGAAGGTGCGGATATTATTATGGTGAAGCCGGCGCTTTCTTATTTAGATATTATTCGCGAGGTGGCAGATGCCATTGATTTGCCGGTAGCTGCCTATAGCGTCAGTGGCGAATATGCCATGATTAAGGCTGCGGGAGCACAAGGGATGGTCGATGAAGCGGCGATTATTGCAGAAACAACTACATCCATTTATCGTGCAGGTGCAGAAATGTTGATTACGTATTTTGCAAAGGATATTGCAAAGATGATTCAGGAAGGGAGAATAGGATAATGACAATCAATACAAATTCACAGAGAATGTTTGCGGAGGCACAAAATTATATCCCGGGAGGGGTAAACAGCCCGGCCAGAGCCTTTCGTGCGGTAGGGGAAACACCAAGATTTATTCAACGTGCAAAAGCACAATATCTTTATGATGTAGATGGGAACAAGTTAATTGATTTAATCGGTTCTTGGGGACCAATGATCTTAGGTAATAATCATCCGGCAGTGTTGGGGCCGGTGCAAGAAGTCATTTTGGATGGCTTGAGCTTTGGTGCAGCCACAGAGAGAGAAATTGAAATGGCCAAGCTGGTTTGCCAATTGATTCCTTCTGTAGAGATGGTGAGAATGGTTAATTCTGGTACGGAGGCGACCATGAGTGCCTTGCGTGCGGCAAGAGGATATACCGGTAGAAATAAGATTTTGAAATTTGAAGGCTGTTATCATGGACATAGTGACGGGCTTTTGGTTAAGGCAGGTTCTGGACTTATTGCAGAAGGGGGCACACCGGACAGTGCAGGGGTAACGCCTGGTTGTGCTGCGGATACCTTGACCGCGAAGTACAATG
>JAVWKI010000157.1:0-4101 GCA_036638575.1 Anaerovoracaceae bacterium
GTGTACTCTACTTGGTACAAGATAGTCTCTTGCGCCTTCCGGAGTAGGCTTAATTAACATCGGTGTCTCTACCTCGGTAAACCCTTGTTCATCATAATAATCTCTGCAAATCTTGGTGATTTTATGTCTAAAGGTAAGGTTTTCCTGCATCTTTGGTTTTCTTAAGTCCAAATATCTATATTTCAGTCTTAAGTTGTCATCCACATTGTCATCATCCTTGATGTAAATCGGTGGGGTATCTGCAACAGAATAAATCACCAAGTCATTGGCAAAAATCTCAATATCTCCAGTAGGAAGCTCTGGGTTTATGGCCTGTCTCTCTTTTACTACGCCTTTGATCCCAACAACATATTCCCCTCGCAGGGTATCGGCTTTTTTGAATAATTCTTCAGGAATTTTATCATCAAAAACAACCTGCACGATTCCGGTTTTATCTCTTACATCACAAAAAATCAGTCCGCCTAAGTTTCTTCTCTTGGCAATCCATCCATTTAATACGACCTTATCTCCAATATCGCTTGCTGTAAAAGTTCCACACATGTGGGTTCTCTTAAATACTCCGCTCATTTATTTCTCCTTTAACACGTTCAGTATATCTTTAAATGCAACCATTTTCTGGTCACCTGTTTTCATATTCTTTATGGCTACTTCACCTTTTTCCAGTTCATCCTCGCCGATGACAATGGTATTAATGGCCTTGGTTCTGTCTGCATATTTAAACTGGTTTTTTACATTTCTAGCCAGATTGTCCATCTCTACCTTCAAGCCGGAAAGACGTAAATCTCGCATCAGCTTTAGTCCCATTCGCTTTGCTTTGTCTCCCATGACAACGATAAATGCATCTGCTCCGTCCGGCTGAGGAATTTCTATTCCGTTTGCCTCCATAGTCAGCAATAGTCGCTCAATTCCAAGTCCAAAGCCTACACCCGGAATTGGTGGTCCACCAAGCTCTTCGCTAAGGTGATCGTATCTGCCTCCACCGCAAACGGTTCCCTGTGCTCCAATATTTTTGGAAATAAACTCAAACGCAGTTTTGGTATAATAATCAAGGCCGCGTACAATTCCCGGATCCACAACAAATTCAATATCCATTGCCGTCAAGTTTTCTTGTAAATCTGCAAAAGCAGTCTCACATTCCTCACAAAGGTAGTCGATCATCTTTGGCGCACCCTTGACCAATTCTTGATCTGCAGGAGCCTTACAATCCAAGATTCGCATTGGATTTCGTTCATATCGATCCTTGCAGGTCTCACAAAGCGCATCGTATTTTGGCTTCAAAAACTCTTTTAATGCTTCCTTATATTTATTTCTGCAAGCCGGGCAACCAATGCTGTTGATCCGAAGCTCCACATCATCAATACCCATCTCCTGAATAAAATCGTGGGCCAAAGAAATAACTTCTGCATCTGCCATCATATTTTCTGTACCAAAAACTTCGATTCCAAACTGATGAAATGCTCTTAATCTTCCTGACTGAGGCTTTTCATAACGGAAACAGGCAATATCATAATAGAATTTAGATGGCTGCACATCCGCATAAAGCTTGTGTTCTACAAATGCACGAACCACCGGAGAAGTTCCCTCCGGTCTTAGGGTTAGGCTTCTCTTGGCTTGCTCCCAGGTATACATTTCCTTTTGTACAATATCTGTTGTATCTCCTACACCACGCTTAAACAGCTCTGTATGTTCAAAAACAGGAGTCCGCATTTCCTTGAATCCATATCTTTCACAAATTCCTGCAAAAGCTTTCTCCACATAGTGCCACTTGTACGCCTCTGCCGGTAGTACATCTTTCGTGCCTTTTGGTGCATTTGTTAACATTTTGTTTCCTCCCTCGCCGGTATATTCTCTTCTTTTCGCTTCTTCATCTCGTCTAATCGCTCAATATATAATTCATAATTTGTTAGGTTTGGTATTCTCTCTAGCCGGTTTTCTTCCGGATAATATGCCTTGCTGACCCCTCCTGCCCCGAGGGCAATAATGGTCTGGTGTTCGTCCATAATGCGAATATTGTAAAGGCCCTCACTTCCGGGCTTACAATAGCCGATGTTTTCTTGTGCTCCGGACATCTGTTTTTGTCGGTAAAGGTAATAGGGTTGATACCCTTCCTCAGCCATAAACTTCTTGCTGTAGGCTAGCATTTCTTCCACCAAATCCCCTTGCTTATAGTGAAAATCCTTGTCTACATCCACCAGCCTTGAAGCACGCTTCACGGACAAAGAATGTACGGTAATATTCTCAGGGGAAAGCTTTGCCACCTCCCGAAGGGTGTGCCGGAAATCTTCTAAGGTCTCTCCCGGAAGCCCCGCAATCACATCCGCATTGACAATAAACCCTTCCGCCAAAGAAAAGGCTTCCCTAATCGCCTGACTATCATGATCTCGTCCAATTCTCATCAGCGTATCGTCATTCATGGACTGGGGATTAATGCTGATTCTGTCTACCCCTCTTTTTTTGGCAACCATGAGTTTTTCTTTGGTTATGGTGTCCGGCCTGCCGGCCTCAAGGGTAAATTCTTTTCTTTGTTTGCCCCCAAATTCCTCATTTATGGCACAAAGCAACCCATCTAGCTGCTCTGCACTCAAGGTGGTCGGTGTTCCTCCACCAATATAAACAGACTCTACTTCAAGTCCTCTCCTTCTCAGTAGATCTCCTGCAAATCGGACCTCCTCATGAAGTGCCTCCACATATCTACTGATTTCTTCTCGGCCTACTTGATTAGAGGCAAAGGAGCAATATAGGCATCTGGTTGGACAAAAAGGAATACCAATGTAAAGTCCCACCAAATTATCCTTGGATTTACCAAAGGTTTTCATTTGATAGGCATACATGGAAAGAACCAGATCTATTTTTTCTTCACTGATCAAATAATATTCTCTTAGCTTTTTTTCTGCCGCTTCCACGGACCCTAGGCGTTCAATTAATTCTCCCGTCATCTTCACGGGACGAATCCCGGTTACAATCCCCCATAAGGGACGTTTGCCCGTTAACTGAGAAAGCGCCAAATAAATTTCTTTTTTGGTTACATTCTTATCCCCATTAAAGGTAAATTGGAAGTCTCCACTACCTTCATTGGCGATTACAAATTCATCCGGCCGTAAAAATATCTTGATCATCTCTTCATATTCATGGTTTTTGGTTATGTTGTTTAGTACGATTTTATATTTACACAAAAGGATTGTTCCTCTTTTCCTCGCCGATAGTGGTGTAGCCCATATGTCCCGGGAAAACGTTGATTTGATCCGGTAACACAAATAATTTTTGATGAATTGCATCACGAAGCTGCGGGAATGAGCCACCTGGGAAGTCTGTCCTTCCAATAGATGCTTGGAACAGGGTATCTCCGCTAAATAATACGTTTCCGCTAAGGATGCACATTCCGCCTTCGGTATGTCCCGGTGTCATGATAAACTTCAGTTCCAGGTTTCCTACGTTGAGAATATCCCCTTCTCCAACCAAAATATCTGCCTGCAACACAATGGGTGCCCCTAAGGTCATTACAGAAAAGTTCAAATTTGGATCCGCCAGCATTTTTTCCTCTGCAGCAGCGGCAACCAATTTTGCGTTAGGATAAAGCTCCTGATATCGATGAACTCCGCCCATGTGATCCGCATGTCCATGGGTAAGAATAATATATTCAATTTCGATTTGCTCACGGTGAACCTCGTCTACCAATCGCTGATCAAAACCACCGGGATCTACAATAAATCCCTTGCCGGTTTCCTCATCTGTAGCAAGATAGGTGTTCACCATTAACGGTCCACTAGGTAAATTTTGTATTTTCATTTTTGTTTTCCTTATGTTTTACTTCTATAAACTTCAACTATTCCCGAAACGCTTCTCACTGTAGAAAGAAGCTTCGCCATCTGTGCCGTATCCGTAATGGATACCGTAAGCACCACCGTTATGGTCTCATCCTTACCGCACTTGGCGTTAACGCCTGCAATATGTACATCCATACTCTCACAGACCTTGGTCAAATCTGAGAAAAGACCCTTTCTGTCTTCTGAAACCACCGTAATATCTGCATCGTAAGCGCTGGCCTTGCTGGAATCCCATTCCACCTCAATAAACCGTTGTCGCTCTTCTGGCGGCAAGGAG
>JAVWKI010000158.1:0-4051 GCA_036638575.1 Anaerovoracaceae bacterium
AAACCGGCAGGAGCAATGCTCTACCGCTGTGATAAATGTGGATGGGAACCGGATGATCCAAAAAATCCGCCGAAGTTCTGTCCGGAGTGTGGAGATGTATTTGATGAACATGATGTGAAATAAAAGGAGGAAAACGGTATGCGTGATGGAATGACATACAAATGCCCTTGCTGCGGAGGGGGAATCACCTTTGACAGTAAGACGCAAAACATGAAATGCCCATATTGCGATACGGAATTTGATGTGGAGACACTGAAGGCTTACGATGATGAGCTAAATTCCGCAAAAGAGGCAGATATGACCTGGGAGGTGCAAAGCGATAGCCAATGGGAATCCGCAGAAGGCATGGGCGTGTATAGCTGCCAGTCTTGTGGTGGTGAGGTTGTAGGGGATGAACATACCGCAGCAACCAGTTGCCCGTTTTGTGGAAACCCTATTGTGATGACCGGAAACCTGTCCGGCATTCTTCGCCCGGACTGGGTTATTCCGTTTAAGCTAGACAAGGCAGCAGCCAAAGAGGCCCTAGGGAAACATTTAAAGGGCAAGAAGCTTTTGCCTAAGGTGTTTAAATCAGAAAACCATATTGATGAGGTTAAGGGCGTATACGTTCCGTTTTGGCTCTTTGATGCAGAGGCGGATGCAGATATCCGTTACAAGGCCACCAGAATAAGACATTGGCAAGACTCAGACTACGACTACGAAGAGACTTCTCACTATTTAGTTACCCGAGAAGGAGAGCTTGCCTTTGATCAGGTTCCTGTAGACGGATCTTCAAAAATGGCCGATGACTTAATGGAATCTATAGAACCCTTTGATTTTAATGAGGCGGTAGATTTCCAAACGGCGTATTTGGCAGGCTATGTTGCGGATAAATATGATGTAGATGCGGACGAGAGCATCGAGCGGGCCAATGACAGAGTCAAAAACAGTACAGAAGATGCCTTTGCAGAGACGGTTGTAGGCTTTAATACCGTACTGGTAGAGGATAGCAATATTCGGCTTTCCAATGGTAAGGTAAGCTATGCCTTACTGCCGGTTTGGATGCTCAATACCACATGGAAGGGCGAAAAATATGTGTTCGCCATGAATGGGCAAACGGGAAAATTTGTAGGAGATCTACCTATGGATAAGGGTGCCTTAGGCCGTTGGTTTGGTGGAGTCGCCGCTGCATCTGCCGCAGTTATCTTTGGAATTCAATGCTTGTTTTATCTGCTGTAGGAGGTGCATGAGATGAAAAAACTATTTTATTTATTGTTGACGTTGACCTTGTGCCTTGCCTGTGCCATGCCTGTGCTTGCACAAACCAATGGGGCAGCCGGAGGACAAGGAACGCAGGTACAGCAGCCAAGGCTAGTGGATGATGCGGATATACTTACTTCAGAAGATGAAGCAGACGTGTTAAATCAGCTCAATGAAATCAGTCAAAGACAGAAGATGGACGTTGTAGTGGTTACCGTAAACGCTCTAGGGGGAAAAACAGCCACTGCCTATGCCGATGATTTTTACGATTACAACGGTTACGGCTATGGTACAAGCAAGGACGGAATCTTACTGTTGATCAGCATGGAGGCAAACGATTGGGCCATCAGCACAACAGGCAAGGGAATTCCTGCATTTACCGATGCAGGCCAAGCTTACATTATGGAGCAGGTTCTTCCATCCCTCAGTAGCCAAGATTACTACTTTGCCTTTTCAGACTTCGCTTCCCTATGTGACGACTTCTTAACACAGGCAGCCACAGGCTCACCATACGACACAGGCAATATGCCTAAGGGCAAACTAGGCGTAATCAATGTGCTCATTAGCCTTGTGGGTGGACTAATTATTGGCGGAATCGTCATTCTGGTAATGAGAAGCTCCCTAAAGAGTGTTCGCTTACAGCCTGGAGCAGAAAACTACGTGAAGGACGGCAGTATGAATGTAACCGGAGGAAGAGAAACCTTCCTTTATCGCAATGTAATTACTACCGTGCGAGAAAAACAAGACTCAGGCAGCAGTACACATACCGGTTCTTCAGGAACTACCCATGGGGGATCTTCAGGAAAATTCTAAAGACCAAGGTAGCCAAAGAAACAAAGGAAAAAAGAACAAAAGAATGATAAAAAAGAGACAGTGGGCAGGACCGCTCTACATGGGCCGGCCTCCCCGCCTGTCTCTTTTATCGTTTTTGTGTTTTGTGCGATTGCTGCCACCGCTGCCACTGCTGTTGGCTTTGCACGGTTACTCGCCTTTAGCTTTTGGATCCCATCACCTTGATCCAGTCCCCCTTCGTCTCTATTTTGACCTGAAGGCCTACCGCTGAAAGAAGAGAAATTAGTTCTTCTTTTTTTGGAATGAACATATCCAGCATCTGCTCAATTTCCTTGAATTTTTCTGGTTCTTCTTCATCAAAATGCGCTTCCAAAATCAGGATGAGTAGGGAGTTTTTTTTCATTACACGAGAAATTTCAGCCAAAGCCTTCTTATGATTCTTCCAGTAATAAAAGGATTCTACACTGACAATTAAATCGAAGGTGTTTTCCTTATAGGGCAGATCCAAAACATTTCCATGGACGATTTTCATATGGCCTTTATCTATGGCATCTCGATTATTTTTCTTTGCCATTTTTACCGAGTCTTTGGAATAATCTACACCGAACAGGTGGGCCTGCTTGTTCTTGTGGTACAAGATGGATAGCGCATTCCCACTGCCACAGCCGATATCCAAAATATCCTGGTAGGCAGGAATTTCTATTCCCGATATTCCCCATTTAATCAAACCCTTGTGCCGATCGTTCATGCGCTGTAGCATTTTTCTCCCCCAAAATCCCCGCGGATTATCGGCCACCTGCGTCATTTTTCGTTTGGAATAATTCATAAAGCCATTCACTCCTTTACTTTCATTACATTCTTTGGTCACTACCTACCATAGTTGACCTGGATAAATTGTATCACAGTAACCACAGATAACAAGCACTATATACAAATATAACAAGCCAAAGATGTCCCCCACCTCTTAGGTGGCGGGTTCCATTTCAGTCTTTCGGAGGTGAGTAATAATCTCCCTCCGAAACCCTGAGAGGCAAAATGCCTCCTTTAGCTTGTTGCAATCATCGACACGCATCAATCATGCAAGCATGTTGATGCTTTGCCTCGATTTAAAGCTAAAGCATAGAAAGAAACTGAAATGTAAGAAAATGTAAATCGAGTAAATTTCTAAGAAATAAGAGGGAGAAGATAAGATAACATGCTAGAAAATAAATTAGGGATTCAAACAGAAGTAGAGCTTGCATTAGCGGAAGAATGCATAAGCAAGAAAAAAGCCTATGATCTATTTGAAAAAGGTATACTTGATACACTGGAAGGGGGGAGATTTTCATCGCTTTCTAAAATCCATCAGTATTTATTCGATGATATTTATAATTTCGCTGGAAAGGTAAGAACAGTTAATGTTGCAAAAGGAAGTTTCCGTTTTGCACCACTTATGTATTTAGAAGCATCGTTGAAAAATATAGATAAAATGCCACAATCAAATTTTGATGAAATTATTGAAAAATATGTTGAAATGAATGTTGCACACCCATTCCGTGAAGGCAATGGGCGAAGTATGCGCATTTGGCTTGATCTAATTTTAAAAAAGGAACTAAAAAAGGTTGTTGACTGGAGATTGGTTGATAAAGAGGAGTATATTCTTGCTATGGAACGAAGTCCGATAAAAGATATAGAACTCAAATATTTGATACAAGCAGCCTTAACTGAGAAAATCGATGCACGTGAAATCTACATGAAAGGCATTGATGTAAGCTATTACTATGAAGGTTATGCGACTTATAGTACAGAGGAGTTAGGTCTACCGAGTATTAACCTAGAGGATAACCAAGACTTTGAACTATAGCGAACAGCCAACTTAATGACATTGGCCCTACGGCTTTCTTTTGCAAATAGTGTGCAAGTAGTGTGCAATAATCCACGGAAATAAACTAAAAAACTCTGCATGACACGAAATGAGTGAGATAAAAAAACCTTGAAAATGCAAGGGTTGTTGCATTTTCAAGGAAGTGTGGGCTCCTTA
>JAVWKI010000159.1:0-4036 GCA_036638575.1 Anaerovoracaceae bacterium
GATTTGCCTCCGCGTATCACTTCTTCAGGAAAAACAATTTCTTTTTCTAAGCTAAACGGAACACTGAAAGAACAGACCGATATGGCCCAGCGTAGTATCATCGATCATTGCCTTCGCCAAACAGGCAAAACCTTAGAAGGCAAACGTGCTGCAGCAAAGCTTCTTGGCATTAGCGAGTCCACCCTTTATCGAAAGATGCGGGAACTGGAAATGTAAGTTTCAAACTACACAACAAAATAAAATCTGTAGCCCAATTGTGCACTGACAACGGCTACAGATTTTTATTTTAAATTTATCGACTTACTGATCGTTTACTTGTACTTTTCTTCAAAAGAAACTTCCCCTTCAGGGAGTTGAATGTCTGTTCTTACTTTTCCTAGTTTTCCACCAACAACTCGAATTAGTGCCGGAATCAGGAAGCATCCTAGAGAAAGGAAGAATACTGGCCACATCGTCTTATCCTTCAACAAGAAGGAAAGGCCGATTGCTTGTGCAATAATCGATACCACTGGGATCCACATATGCTTTACCCTTACCTTTAGCTGGGTTACGTCATAACCTTTTTTCTTCAACTTATGTCTAAACATCAGTTGTGAACCGATAATTCCCATCCAGCAAGTGGTTCCAGTAAAGCCTGCAATATTCAACAAAGAAGAATAAAAAGCAGAATCCGGAAGCAAATAACCCAAGGTTACTACTCCCCACATCGGAATAATCGTAAAAATAATTGCATTTCTTGGAACTGCTTTTTTATTTAATTTTCCCAATCCTTTTGGTGCAAGTCCATTGATGGCAAGAGAATACACTACTCTGGATGTTGCATACATTCCTGTATTCGCACAACTAAATGCGGCAACAATTACAATTGCAGAAAAGATCCATGCAATGGCATTTAGTCCATAACTTTTAAGTACCACACTGAACACAGAATCATCTAGACCTGCTTGGTTATAAGGCATTAATAGTACGATTAAAGAAACCGGTACAATAAACAAAAAAGCGACACGGAACACAACTGCTCTACAAGCCTTTGGTATTGATTTTTCCGGATTATCTGTTTCTGCTGCAGTCATTCCGATAATTTCAGTACCCTGGAAGTTAACTAAAACTGATACGAGCAATACCAATATGATTGCTGAGCCATATGGGAAAAGTTGTTCTCCGAGACTCTTGGTTGCATCACCTAAGAGTACGCTGGTTCCTAAAAATCCTTCTGCATCTCCCCAAAGTCCAATCCAAATACCAAGTGCTGCAACAATAAAGATTAAAATTGCAAAAACCTTTGTCATGGACAATACCGACTCAATCTTTGCAAACCAGTCTACTCCTGCTAGGTTAATAAATGTAAGCAAGGTCAAAGCGCCTAATGAATAAACAAAAATATTTCCCGGTACAAATACATTGAGCATAATTCCTACCGCCAAGCACTCCGCTGGCACGTATGCTGCCCAGTTTGCCCAAAAGGACCAACCGATTCCGGTAGCCACCGCACTACCAAGGAACTCATTACTATAAGCAATCATATTTCCTGTACGAGGTAGGTTTACCAACAACTCCGAGTAGGCAATCATTAATCCAAAAACAATAAATCCAACTAGGCAATATGCCAAAATAATTCCGGGACCCATTTCACTGTATGCATATCCGGTTCCTAGGAAATATCCTGAACCGATGATCCCTCCTAATGCAATAAATCCCACTTGCCATCCTCTGATTCCTCTTTTTAACTTTTGCGGTTTTTCAGTCGCAAGTGTTTGTTCTTCTTTCATCAAAGACCTCCATACTAACTGCCGTTTCAGTATTAACTCATCAAAAGGCTTTCTTTTTTCCAACCAGCCTTTTTAATTAAACGCATCAACAGAAAATATTTTTACGGCATTGAATATTCCTTTTTCCACCCTTGTGCGTTTATTCAGACATCAATATACTAACGCAAGGATCATGCCAATTTTAATCGTTAGAATTTCAACGTTTTAAACCGGACAATAAAAAATAGTTGTCATTTTTAACAATGATTTGTTAAGTTTAACAACTATTTTTTATCTTTAGCATTTACCTATTTTATTTTGCCTTCTCAAGGCTATTTTTCTAAACTTTTTAAAATCGCATCAATCATTTGATTTGCCGGACCGGCTTTTAGCCCTCCGTCGATATAAATATCTTCTCCTGTAATGTATTTACAATCATCACTTGCGAGGAAGTGATAAAGTGCTGCAGCTTCATCTGCTTTGCACATTCTTCCTAACGGTGTCTGAATGCCCATTACTTGCAACTCTGTTTCACAGCCATCTGCGTATGCCATTGGGGTATCAATGGTGTTTGGACAAATGCAGTTTACGCGAATATTTCTCGGCGCTAACTCTATAGAGGCAACCTTCGTCACGCCTACAACTGCAATTTTGCTGGCGATATAAGGGCCATATCCTGCATAATCTCCATTGGCAGAATTAGATGCAGTGTTCAAAATCACGCCTCCGTCATTCATATATTTTTGTCCGTATTTAATACCCAAAACCGCACCCATTAAATTTACATTAAATAAACGTGTATAGGTTCCCGGGTCGGCATTTTCCAGCAACTCCTCCGGGCAAATTATCCCTGCATTATTCACAACAATATCTAGCTTGCCGTATTTTTCTGCGGCAGCCTTCATCAGCCGCTCTACATCCGCCTCCTTGCTCACATCCGTTTTCACAAAAAAACAGCCTAGCTCCTCTGCGGTTTTTTGTCCGGCATCACTGATGTCCGCTATGGTCACCTTAGCACCTGCCTGAATAAATCGCTTCGCAGTGGCATAACCCAGTCCAGAACCTGCTCCGGTAACCACAGCAACCTTACCTTCCAAAGAAAAAAAACTCATTTTTGCCTCCATTCTACACAGGGAGTCCCCCTGCATCCTTAATAATACAAATTTGATGGTCCTTTATATTCTTGTATGGTATTCCCGCCGTCTACAACAAAGGCTTGCCCTGTTATATACGAGGCTTTCTCCGAAGCAAGGAAGACATTCATATTGGCCACTTCCTCTGCATCTCCACCTCGCCCTGCAGGAGTATTCTCTCCCCCGGCAGCTTCTCCTTCTGTCTGTGACTCCGTTGCAATCCAACCCGGAAGCACGTTATTGATCATAATATTATTTTTGGCTACTTCGATAGCAATGGCTCTGCTCATTCCTAAAATCGCTGCCTTGGCCGCACTATATCCAGCCTCTCCCGGATTGCTGACAATCGGTCCTGTTACGGACGATGTATTTACAATTCTTCCGTAATTCTGTTCAATCATATGAGGCAAAACTTCTCTCGTCACATTGAAACATAAGGTTAAATTTCGATCAATAGAAAAATCCCAGCTGTCATAACTCATTTCTGCAAAGTTGACAAACTCTTCTTCTTCTCCCACTTGCGTCATACCCGCATTGTTAATCAAAACATCAACTCGCCCAAACTCTTCGGTTACATTTTTCACTAAATTTTTAACTGCATTCCGATCCATCAAATTGGCAATATAGCCTTTGGCTGTAATTCCCATGGCCTCTAATTCTTTTACCCGCTGATAAATTCGATCCGTCGTGGCAACAAGAAGAATCGTTCCACCTAGTTCACCCATAATTTTCGCTGTATGAAATCCGATTCCCGTCGGACTTCCCGCTCCAGTAACCAAGCAAATTTTTCCTTCAAAATCAATAAACTTATTCATTTCTGCCTCCTTATTTGTCCAGAAAAGGAATGACTTTCGCCATTCCTCTCCGGTTCATATTGTTCATACACGCAACAAAACGACTGCAATGTCTTTTGTTTTTATTATTTTTTGCTTACTTCTACGATTTCTGCTAAGCAATCTTCCCACGCCTTGATCAATCTATCGATATCCTCATCAGAAGTTACCGGTGAAATCAACATCATGTTGTGGAACGGTGTAATTAAGATTCCTCTGTTTGATAGATAAACGTGAGTATAGTACATTAGCTGCCAGTCAAAGTGGTCCTTCGCCTCGGTTCCTGTCTTTGGCAATGTTGGCATGAACTGTAATTCACATC
>JAVWKI010000160.1:0-4012 GCA_036638575.1 Anaerovoracaceae bacterium
GCCTGGCTGCCGCAAAGTTGATTTCCGCCGACAGGGATTCCATCTGGTAATCGGAACCAAAGATAGAATGGAATCGGTTTTCCCCCATCATAGCATAGCAAATTTCACCGGTTTTTCTGGCACAGTCCACTTTTCCGCCTATACTGGCCGGATAACGGTAATACCAACATCTTGTATCTTGGCAAATATTTCCTCCAATAGTGGCTGTATTTCTAATATTCGGGCTTGCTACACTTTGTGCTGCACTGGCAAGAACTTTACACGCTTCATTAATCTCTTTGGATTCTACAATATCCGCCAAGGTGGTCATGGCTCCAATTTTAATGGTTCCCCCCTCCGCTTCAATATAGTCTAGGCCTTCAAGATCTTTTAAACTAATAATTTTATCCGGATACACCGCCAAAATATCATCCTTCAAACAGGAAACGAGGTCTGTTCCTCCGGCCATCACCATTGCATTTTCCTTTTGTAAAATGGTAGACGTATCCGCTATGGATGCAGATTTTACATATTCAAACCGCTTCATTTTTTTACCTCTCTTCCTTTTCTTTTAGTGCTGCCAAAACCTTGCTCGGCAAGAACGGATACTCCAGTAATTCAATCCCGCAGGCATTATATATGGCCATGGCCACTGCCGGGCCACTTGGAGTCATTGCCGGTTCTGCAATACCCATTGCGCCAAACGGAAACGGTGTTTCTCTATCCTTGTTGGATTCCAAAATCAGCATGTCGTGATGAGGAATTTGGTTAAAGGTTCTGGTTTTGTATTCAATCATATTCCCCGTAAGCACTCTGTTATTGTTTGGATCCCATACCGTTTCTTCAAATAAGGCCATATCGATTCCCGGGAAGAAGGATTCTACTTGGTTCTTTATTCCTCTAGGATTCACCACTCTACCTGCATCAACGCCGCTGAATTGATCCACAAGCTCTACCACGCCGGTTTCCGTATCCACTTCTACCTCTACAAATTGCATATTGCATAGATTTGCATTTTCTACCCCATCCCAGTGACCGGTTCCGGTTAAACTGTTTGGCGAAATCAACACTTGATGCAAGAAGTAAACCTCTTCAGGCTTAGAAATTCGATGAAGCATTCCTCCCTTAAATACCAAGTCTTCGGCCGGTACATTAAGTTTTTTCTCTGCCTGTTTGTACAGCTTTTCTTTCACTTCTTTGCAGGCCATTTGTGCAGTTATCCCTGCCGTATAAGTACTTCTTGCTGCCATACTACCGAAGTCTGACGGCGCTGCTTGGGTTGATGATTGTGCAATAACTGCCTTGTTTAATGGAATATCTAGCTCTTCAGCAACAATCTTTCTAATGGTATCTCTTACCCCTGTACCATGCTCACTCATGGTCGTTTGAACAATTACCCCGCCTCCGGCGTTGATCATTACGTTGGTATTGGATGCCATTCCGCCAAGGTCTGACTGTCCACAAAATCCGCAGCCTACGCCACGATATTTTTTCCCATTTACAGCAGTCGGTACACCCCAGCCTTTAAATCGTTCCTTCCACTTAAATGCTTCTGCACTTTTTCTAACCAAATTATCCCAATCCGGAGAAACGCTGGTCTGCCACTCTCTGCCAATTGCTAGAGAGTTATAGTATTTTCCGCCTTGTTTCAATGCGTTTTTCTCAAAGAAGTCTACAGGGTCAATGCCTAGCTTAATACATGCTCTGCAAATTGCTCTGGTGATAATTGCTGTGGTTTCCATATAGCCATAGCCTCTAAACGAACCTGAAGGAACTCTATTGGTCATGACTACATCGCCCTTATATTTAAGATTTTCTGCTCTGGTTAGCATGGTCATTGAAATTCCACCTACACTCATCATGTTTTCTTGAGATGTCGCACAACAACCGGCTTCACATTTTTGTTCCATCGCAATTGCGGTTACGGAAGCATCCTTATTCACCCCGATTTTGATTCTTGCCTGCATATTCATTCTCACTTGGTTGGCCGCCAAATGTTCTTCTTTTGTCATGGCATACAATACTGGGCGGTCTGCCTTCTTTGCCATCAGTGCTGCAAATAGCAACGGATGAACGTTTCCCATAAACAGCTTAGAACCAAAGCTACCTCCGCAAGCCGGGGCATCTACCTTGATGGTTTCGTAAGGAATGTCCATGGATGCACCTACGTTAAATGCGGTATAAGATGGTGCCGCACATGAGGCGTAAAAATGCAATAAGCCTTCCCCGTTGTATTCTGCAATAATGGTCGGTGCTTCTGCGGTCAATGGGTTTTGACCACTTTTCAGTTCTGTTTCTAAATCAATTACACAGTCTGCCTCTGCAAAGCCTTTTTCTACATTTCCCTCTTCATAATCTAAATTGTCGATTAAAAAGAAGGTTAATGGTGCAACGTTTCCCGGTAATTCTTCAAATAGCTGCGGTGCACCTTCTGCTAAGGCATCATCAATGGTCAATACTGCCGGCAATTCCTTGTATTCTACTTCAATTAAGCCGATTGCTTCGTCGGCAATATCTTCGGATGCAGCGGCAACGAGTGCTACAGCATCACCAATATAGCGCACAATCTTATCTAGCGGCTTAGCGTGCTTAGCCGGTGACAGTCCGTTGGTAATATACATTTCCGGGGGAACATCCTTGTAGGTCACTACCCCATAAACGCCAGGCAGAGCCTCTGCCTTTGTTGTATCAATACGTAAAATTTCTGCATGGGCATGAGGGCTCCTCATTACTCTTCCATAGGCCATGTTTGCAAGCTTCAAATCTCCCGTAAAATTTGCCTTGCCTCTGACCAAATCAGGGCCTATCAGCCTAGGCACTTCTTTTCCTACATACTTCATTCCTCATCTGCCCCCTCTCTATTTACATAAGCCATAACGGATTCAACTGCGGTATAATGGGTTCCGCAACGACAGTAATTTCCCGATAGTGCTTCTCTTACCTCTTCTTCCGTAGGCTTAGCGTTTTTCTCTAATAGCGCTTCTGCAGTCATGATAATCCCCGAGGTGCAAAAACCACACTGGAATCCGCAATTATCCACAAATGCTTGCTGTAACCCAGAAAGCTCTCCGGTAGCTTCATCTGCTAGTCCTTCTATGGTGGTGATTCTCTTCCCCTCACAGTCCAAAGTCAAGGTTACACAGGAAGTAATTGCCTTCCCTTCCATAATGACCGTGCAGCAACCGCAAGCCCCTTGGCCGCAGCCAATTTTTGCCCCGGTAAGCCCTAACCGATCTCGAAGGGTATGTGCCAACGTCTCCGACGGGGAAACATCGTGAACACCCTTCCCTACAGACAGTTCATAAGTCTTGCCATTTACTACCATTGACATGACTTGTTGAAGTCTCTCTTTCATAACAGCCTCCTTTTCAACATCCTTACTAGAAACCAACAATACCTAGATTGCCTCCATACTTGTCTTTTGCATAAGTCGTTTTTAATTTTAACATAATGCGTTATCTGTATAATACAATTATGTTACAGAATTGTCAATCAATTTAGTGTTTTTCTCAAGATTTTCCCCTTGTTTGCTGGCTTTTTTCCTTCAGCAGCCTTTCTCTCGTTAAGTATTTTCTATTTTTTTACATAATCAACTATCAATATATTCATTTCATATTATCTATTTTGTCCGTTTCTTGTATTTTTCATTTTCCTATAGTATAATGTATCAACTTGCATTAACCCCGCACAGAAAGAAAGGAGGCCCCACGAATGACCCCGAGAAAAAAACAATCTATGGAAACAAAGCAAAAGATATTCGATACGGCAATTCAGCTGTTTAGCAGCGAACCCTTTGAGCAAGTCACCATTAATCGAATATGTAAGGATGCAGGGGTAACAACCGGTGCGTTTTATCATCATTTTCAAAGCAAGGAAGAAATCTTGATGATCCAATACGATAATGTAGATCAAACCTTTTCCTCTCTTTTGGAGGATTTATCCTGCGAGACTTATGTAGAAAAGCTCTGTGAATATATTGGCTACTATGCCCAAAGTGCAAAAAATGACGGCCCAGCTACCGTCACAGAGGTTT
>JAVWKI010000161.1:0-4004 GCA_036638575.1 Anaerovoracaceae bacterium
TTTTAAGTGTAAATAATTCCTGTGAAGGGATCTTAATTAAAGATAAAGAAGGAAACTTGCAACCGATATTCGCTAAGGATGTGGTTTGGGCCTGTGGTGGCATCGGGGGACTTTACGAGAATTCCACCAATCGACCGGGCTTAACTGGGGATGCACTGGCCATTGCACTAAAGCACAAAATTCAATTAAAAAATATTCATTATGTGCAAATCCATCCCACAACACTTTATGACAATCATCAGGGAAGAAGGTTTCTCATTTCAGAATCTGTCCGAGGGGAAGGTGCGATACTTCATGACGAAGAAGGAAATCGATTTGTAGATGAGCTCTTGCCTAGAGATGTGCTCAGTGATAAAATCAGAGCGCAAATGCAAAAAACAGGAACTAGAAATGTATGGCTTTCCTTTAAAACAATTGAGGATATGGATATACAAAAACGTTTTCCCAATATTTATCAAAAATGCTTGGAAGAGGGCTATCACATCCTGGAAGATTCTATTCCTGTGGTTCCGGCCCAGCACTACTTCATGGGCGGAGTAGCGGTGGATACAGATAGCAAAACTTCCATGAAGCATCTTTATGCTGCAGGAGAAACCAGCTGCAACGGTGTCCATGGGGCCAATCGTTTGGCAAGCAACTCCCTTCTTGAGAGCCTTGTATTTGGAAAACGTGCAGCACTTTCTATTGGAAAAGAAGCCGCAACGGGAGAGGAAACGGTTTCTGCTTTTGTAGAAATTAAACAACGCTATGGGATTGATCTTCAGGACTACCAAGATGAAGAACAGTTGCTAGAACAGCGAAAAGCAGCAATTTTTACAGAAATGAAGCGAGAAGCAAGAGAAGCACGAGAAAAAGGAGAAAAGGAGAAACAAAATGAATCCAATTACCAGCAAGTTAAATGTGGATAATCTTATCCTCATGGCTTTGCGCGAAGATATTTCCGGAGAGGATGTAACCACCAACGCAATTATGAGAGAAGCGGTTAAGGGTTCTGCGGATTTAATTTGCAAAGAAGAGGGGATCATTGCCGGTCTATCTGTATTTGCAAGGGTGTTTACCCTTTTGGATGATGAGATTTGCGTAAAGATGAACGTTGCAGATGGGGACCTAGTCAGGCCTGGGGACTTGCTGGGAACCGTAACCGGAGATATGCGTGTTATTCTTTCCGGGGAACGAACAGCCCTAAATTATTTGCAGCGAATGAGCGGAATTGCAACCTATACCAAAAGTGTTGCTACCTTGCTAGAGGGCAGTGAAATTAAACTGCTGGATACCCGAAAAACCACGCCGAATATGCGGGTGTTTGAAAAATATGCGGTAACCGTAGGGGGAGGGCATAACCATCGTTACAACCTTTCTGATGGGGTGCTGCTTAAGGACAACCACATTGGTGCGGCAGGAAGCGTTACCCGTGCAATCACCATGGCCAGAGAATATGCTCCCTTTGTACGAAAAATCGAAGTAGAGGTAGAAACACTGGAAATGTTAGAAGAAGCCTTAGCAGCGGGAGCAGATATTATCATGCTGGACAATATGTCTCCCGAGATGATGAAGGAAGCCGTGAAGCTGGCAGCAGGAAAAGCAAAAACCGAATGCTCCGGCAATGTAACCCGAGAAAACATTGCTAAGCTCAAGGATATTGGGGTAGACTATATTTCCAGTGGTGCATTGACGCATTCCGCACCGATAATGGATATTTCCTTAAAGAACCTTCACCCTGTTACTGAATCACGTTAAATTCATCAATAAGCAAGTTAATCGATCTGTGCCTTTGCATAGGTCGATTTTTTCTTGACAAGGTAAAACCATTGACCACCGGAAACGGAATCGGTATACTGGTTTAGAGGTAAAATGCTTTTACCATTGGCAGAGAAGGTGCAAGGAGGAAATCAATGAAAAATTTAGAGGTTGTAGGCGGAATTTTGGTCAAAGAAGGAAAAATTCTTTGCGCGAAAAGAGGAATAGGAAAATACGATTATATTTCCGAAAAATACGAATTCCCCGGTGGAAAAATTGATCCGGGCGAAAACCCAAAGGAAGCCCTCCATCGTGAACTAATAGAAGAACTGGAAATTCATATTTCCATAGAGAATATGACGCCTTTTTATTTGGTGGAGCATCAGTATCCTGACTTTTTTGTGCGGATGCACTGTTTTCTCTGCAAAATGAGTGATGAACCAATCGTACAAAGAGAGCACCTAGATATCCAATGGAGAGATCTATCTACCATAATCGACCTAGAATGGGTACCGGCAGATCTTCCTGTGGTGGAGGCATTAATTGAACGAGGAATAGAAGGATGAGGATTCAAGATCAGTTAGCCCGTAGCTTTAATAATGGATTCATTGATTATCGACTAGATTCTCTTGAGCGCTATAATCCCAAGCTACTCATTAATGATAGCAAAAGAGATGCAAAGGTTCTAACCAGCATTCAAAATGAGCTTCGCCGTTGCGAATGCTTCTATTTTTCTGTTGCGTTTATTACAGAAAGCGGCGTTCAATCCTTACTCAATATTTTAGATGAACTTTGCGCCAAGGGCATAAAAGGAAAAATTATCACCTCTCAGTATCAAGATTTTACTCAGCCAAAGGCCCTTCGACGGTTATTGGCCTACAAAAATATTGAACTTCGCATTGTTACCCAAGAAAATTTTCACGCAAAAGGATATATCTTTAAACAAAAAGAAAGCTATTCTTTTATTATTGGCAGTAGCAATTTGACACAAAGTGCATTAAGCTACAACAAAGAGTGGAATCTGAAGCTTACTTCTTTGGAAGATGGTGCAGTGATGCAAAACATTCTAAGAGAATTTGATTATACATTTGATCATGCGGTGATTGTAAATGAACCCTGGATAGAACAATACGAGAAAATTTATCGCGCCATCAAAGCTACGCGAAAAAAGGTAGCCCTACCTGAAGGTCAGGGGGAACTGGTTCCCTTAACGAAAATCAGCCCCAATAAGATGCAGGCTGAGGCGCTGCGCCACTTAGATGGATTAAGGCATGAGGGGAAAAATAAGGGATTGATCATCTCTGCCACGGGAACAGGTAAAACCTATCTATCTGCCTTTGATGTTGCGAAAGTACAGCCTAAAAAATTCCTGTTTATTGTTCATCGAGAAAATATTTTGCGCGCAGCAATGGAAAGCTACAAAAAAGTATTGGGTTACGATATTCATGCAGGGATTCTTTCTGGAAATGAAAAAAATGTTCAATGTGACTATACCTTTGCAACGGTGCAAACCATGTCAAGAAAAGAAACCATGAAGCAGTTTTCCCCGGAGCACTTTGATTATATTGTAATTGACGAGGCCCATCGTGCAGGAGGGGAGAGTTATCAAAGGATCTTGGATTATTATCAACCGGAATTTTTACTTGGGATGACTGCTACGCCGGAAAGAACGGACGGATATGATATTTTTAAATCCTTTGACTATAATATTGCTTATGAAATTCGTTTAAATCATGCACTGGAAGAAAATATGTTGGTGCCTTTTCATTATTTTGGTATTTCAGAACTGATTATTGATGGAGAGGTAATTGAGGATAACACCGAATTTTCAACGCTGGTTTGTCAGGAACGTGTAGACAAAATCGTGGAAGCGGCAAGCCATTACGGCTATTCCGGTGATCGGGTGAAGGGATTAATTTTTTGTAGTAGAATTGATGAGGCAAAAGAATTATCCCTACGGCTCAATGAACGGGGGTATTCTACCATAGCGCTTTCCGGAAAAAATTCAGAGGAAGAGCGAGAAGCTGCCATAAAAAAACTGGAGCAAGAGACGCGAGAAAATGGTTATGATTATCTTCTTACTGTAGATATTTTCAATGAGGGAATTGATATTCCTTCGGTGAATCAAATTATTATGCTCAGGCCAACTCAGTCGGCCATTGTTTTTGTCCAGCAGCTAGGAAGAGGCTTGCGGAAGCAGAGGGATAAGGATTACTTGACGGTAATTGATTTTATTGGAAATTATGCCAATAATTTCTTGGTGCCCA